>NZ_DAMBUH010000105.1:0-11229 GCF_032053605.1 Tianweitania sp. | reverse complement strand
GGTTCTGGTCGATCACCGCGTCCAGCGTACCGTCGAGCAGCAATTCGCGCGTGCCGGCCGTGACATCATGAGCGACGAAGATGACGTCGCCGCTGCGACCGCGTTCCTTCAACGCCTTGGCGATGCCTGTATTGCCCGCGCCGACATTGTAGATCGCGGCAAGATCGGGGTGGCGGTCGAGCAGCGCGCAGGCTTCCGCATAGGCCTTCTCGCGGTCGTCCAGCATTTCCCGCATTTCGACGATGTGGAGGTTCTGCGCTTCCTCGTTGAGGATGTGGCGAAAACCCATCTCGCGCTCTTCATGCCCACGATAGGCGAGCGAGCCGGCAAACAGCGCGACCTTGGCTTCACCCTTGCCGACGAAGCGCTTTACGAGAAAGCCCGCGAGGCGACCGGCCGCGCGATTGTCGATGCCGACATAGGCGATGCGGGGGACATGGAGAATGTCGGACGCAATGGTCACGACCTTGACCCCGCTGGCCGATAGCGAGCGGATCGCTTCGCGCACCGTGGGATGATCGAGCGCGATCACGCCGACGCCCTGTGTCTTGCCATTAAGGCTGTGCAGGGTTCGCGCCAGCGCATCGGGATCGAAGCCCTCTATCGCTTCAACATGGACGGTCAGGCCGGCCCGGCTTTTCGCCTGCTCTTCGAGTTCCAGGCGCAGGGCCTTCATGAAGGGGTTCGTGCCGGCCGGCAGTGCGAAATGCAGGCTGAGCGCTTCGGTCGAGCGAGGGGAGGCGGGCGAGCCTGCGTCCTCGTCACCAATATAGCCGAGCCGCTGCGCGGTTTCCAAAACGATCTGACGGGTGCGCGACCGCACGCCCGGCCGATTGTTCAGAACACGATCGACGGTGGCCGGTGATACGCCAGCTTCTTTGGCCACATCGATCAACGTCGCGCGCAACAAGAGCACTCCCCAAACTGCATTCTCGTTCATACCGCGAATCGTAATGGAGTGGCGGCCTGTCGATGCGATTTGATGAACGCTTGGTAATCGCAACGCAAGCTCAGCGGTTCGCAGACCTGGGCTAAGCTCTACGATCAAACACCTGCAAAACACGTCTGACTGAAAATGATGCTTTATGCTTATAAATGACGTTGACAGCGGGAGTGATCCCAAGCCAGTATCTTCGCGGATCGGTTGAGGAGCCGGTTCGAGGGAGGAACCTCATGTCTGACCCATTGCGTTCTCCGGGGCTTTGCCTCCGGATCCGTGAAGTTGTGCCGCCGCACGTGTGTCAGCGATCCATTTCCTTCCACCATATTGCTGAATGACGCCCAAAGCGCGCTGCCATTTGCCTGTTCTGCGCTGTTAGACGCGCAATCCGCGTGAGGTGTCATGGGTGATGCAGCCAGTTTGAAGCGGGAGGGGAGTTTGTCTGTGAAGCAGTTTGAGCCGGACGTGACTGTCCGGACGAGGGACTATCGGATCGGCGCAATTGGTGCCGGCATGATCATGTCCGAGTGCCATCTTGCCGCTTACAAGCAAGCCGGCTTCACCGTTGCCGCCATCGCTTCGCGTACCAAAGCCAATGCGCAGGAGGTGGCCGAGCGCTGGGACATTCCGACCGTCCATGACACGCCGGAGGCCTTGATCGAAGATCCCAGCATCGAGATCATCGACCTGGCTTATCCGCCGGATCAGCAGCCTGATCTGATCCGCAAAGCGCTGCAGCAACCACACATCAAAGGTATCCTGGCGCAGAAGCCGCTCGCTCTTTCGCTCGAAGAAGCGATCAAGCTGCGCGACGAGGCAAAGGCTGCCGGCAAGATCCTCTCAGTCAACCAGAACATGCGCTACGACCAATCCATGCGCGTGCTGAAGCAGATCATCGACAGCGGTGCGCTGGGCGAGATCGTGTTCGCGCAGATCGACATGCACGCCATCCCGCACTGGCAGCCGTTTCTGGAAAACTATGACCGCCTGACGCTCTCCAACATGAGCGTGCACCACCTCGACGTGCTGCGCTTCCTGCTTGGTCAACCCACTGAAATTACAACGCAAACACGCAAAGACCCACGCACGACCTTCGAGCATTCCGATGGCATCACCGTCTCGACCCTGCGCTTCGCGTCCGGCGCTTTGGCCGTTTCGCTGGAAGATGTCTGGTCCGGTCCGCGGCAGGAGGGCTACCAGGACGACCAGCACATCAACTGGCGCGTCGACGGCACCAAAGGTGTCGCCAAGGGCACGATCGGCTGGCCGACCGGTGCAGCCTCCACGCTGACCTATGCCTCGACCGAGTCGACTGGGGGCGAGTGGGTGACGCCAAGCTGGGACACGATGTGGTTCCCGCATGCCTTCATCGGCGTCATGGAGCAGCTGCAGCATGCCATCAAAACCGGTGAAGCGCCCGCTTTGTCCGTTGCCGACAATGTCGAGACCATGGCGCTGATCGAAGCGGGTTACCGCTCGATCGCGGAGGAGCGCACGGTCAAGCTTTCTGAAATTCCGACGCATTGAAGATCCAGGGAGGATTACAATCATGATGCAAGCCGGCATTTTCACGGGCTATTTCCCGTATGGCCTGGAAGAAACCGCCAAGAAAATAAGGGCGTTGGACTTCAACACGGTCCAGCTCGACCTCCATTTCAAGGATGTGGATCTCTCGGCCGGCCAGATCACGACCGACAAGGCGAAGAAGGTGCGCGACACCTTCCGCGACCACCAACTGCCGATCTCCTGCATCTCCGCCTACACCAACATCATCCATCCGGATAAGAGCGAGCGCGAAAAGCGCGTCGGATATCTCAAGGAGATCATCCGCAACGCCCGCCACTTCGGCACGCCTTACGTGATCTCGGAAACCGGCACCTACAACACCGAGTCCGACTGGGTTCATCACGAAAAGAACAAGACGGAAGAAGGCTTCGAGGAGTGCCGAAAGGTGATCGCGGACCTCGCCCAGACCGCCTACGACCACGGCTCGGTTTTCCTGCTCGAAACCTATGTGAACAATGTCGTCGGCTCGGTTGAAGAGACCGTGAAGATGTTCGCCCATGTCGACCATCCCGGCCTCGGCCTGCTGATGGATCCGACCAATTATTTCGAGACCCACAACATCGACAAGATGGACCAGATCCTCAACCAGGTCTTCGACACGCTCACCGACAAGATCAAGATTGCCCATGCCAAGGACGTAAAGCGTTCGGGCGACGACAAGTCGGAAAAGCATGCCGATATCGGCGATGAAACGGCGGACGAAAGCCACACTTTCCGCGGCGTCGGCGAGATCGAACTGCCGGCACCGGGCCTCGGTTCGCTGAACTACGACCTCTACCTCCGGCGCCTCGCCGAAAAGCACCCCAACATCCCGATGATCATCGAGCACCTGTCGGAAGACGACGTTCCGCGCGCTAAGAAATTTCTGGACGGCAAGCTGCGCGACAACGGGTTGTAAGAACGAGATTAGGGAAGGACGGACGATGAAGACGGTCCTGAAACTGGCTGCGGCCACGCTGATTGCCTGCGCCGGCCTTGTCGCGCAGGGTCATGCGCAGGAAGGCAAGAAGACTTTCTACCTTCTGTCGCATGGCGGGCCGTCCGATGCCTTCTGGCTCGACTGGAACGCAGGCGCGCAAAGCGCTTGCAATCAGCTCAACGTGACCTGTCAGATTTCCTTCTCGGGCGGCGATATGGCCGCCCAGAAGGAAGCCCTCAACTCGGCCATTGCTGCTGCGCCGGATGGGATCGCCACGACATCCGCACAGGCGGGCCTTTGGACGGAAGAAGTGAAGGCGGCCAAGGAAGCTGGCATCCCGATCGTCTTCTTCAACACGGATGATCCCGAAACCGGCCGGCAAGCCTATGTCGGCGCCGATCTCACGCAGGCGGGCGTCACATGGGCCAAATATCTCGTCGACAACAAGCTCGTGAAGCAAGGCGACAAGGTCTTCCTGCCGGTTGAAGTGCCGGGAGCGAGCTACCAGCAGCTGGAAACGGCCGGCATTGCCTCGGTCTTCGACCCGCTAGGGATCACCTATGACGTGGTGGATGCCGGTACCGATCCGGCCGGCATTATTGCCAAGATGAGCGACTACATGCTCGCCAACAATCCGCCGGTGATCATCGCGCTGGGCGACTCGGTTGCCGCCGCCATCAAGCCGGTGTTCGACAATGCGGGCATCGCACCCGGTTCCCTACCGGTGGTGGGCTGGGGCAACGCGAAAGAAACGGCGGAAGCCGTGCGCGACGGCTACTTCAAGGCGGCCGCCTGGCAATACCCGTCGGCGCAAGGCTTCATGCCGGTTGCGCTGCTCAACCTCGCCGCCTCTGGTGAGCCGATCGGCTATGATGTCCAGACCTTCAGCCTCTACGACCAGACCAGCGTCGACCCGATCCTCAAGCTTTATTCCAAGTAAACCGACCGTCGTCGGCCATGAAGGCCGGCAGCCGCTTGCTGGAAGACGAAATGTCCGTTGTCACCGAACCCGATGTGCTGCCTCGCCGCCGCTGGCGCGGGATCGCTGCATCACCTGAAGTTGCCTCGCTGATCATCCTGGCGATCGTCTTGATCGGCTTCTCGCTTGCGCGGCCGGCGTTTCTGTCGCCACTCAACATTTCCAACATGATGGCGTTTCTGCCGGAACTCGGCATCATCGCGCTGGGCATGACGCTGCTGCTCACCGCCGGCGAGTTCGATCTGTCGGTCGGCGCGACCTTTGCCCTCGGGCCGGTAATCGTGATGCTGCTCGCGCAAAGCGGCGTGGTCGATATCGGCACCGCGCTGGCGATCGGGCTTCTCGTCTGCATTACCATTGGCATAATCAACGGGTTGATCGTTACCAAGATCGGCATCTCGTCTTTTCTGGTGACGCTGTCGATGCTGATGATCGTGCGCGGCGTGGCGCTTTACATAACGCAGGGTTTTCCGCTGAAGGCTTGGAACGAACCGGGCGTGTTCGTGACGATGCTGGCGGGGAGCTTCACGCTCGGCGGCTTTCGGCTTTACACCTCGCTCTGGTGGTTCATCGGGCTGACGATCCTCACCGCCTATATTCTCAACTACTCCAAGCTTGGCAACTGGATCAGCGCCATCGGCTCCAACCGCAATGCGGCCGTGGCGCGCGGCGTGCCGGCTGACCGGGTCAAGATCGGCCTATTCATTCTGACTTCGGTTCTGGCTGGTCTCGCCGGCATGATCAGCGCCTTTCGCATTTCTAACGCCTCGCCGGTGGCGGGTACTGGTTATGAGCTGGAAGTCATCGCAATGGTGGTGGTTGGCGGAACGGCGCTGACGGGCGGTCGGGGAACGGTGCTGGGCACGATCATCGGCGCCTTTATGTTGCGCGCGATCCGCAACGGTATTGTCCTCATCGGGGTGCCGGGCCTAGCCTTCAACATCTTCGTCGGTGCGATCATCCTTGTGATGCTGATCGTCCATGCCACGATCCAGAAAGGGAGTGGTCGGCGATGAGTGAAGCCGGCGAGATCCTGCGGCTCGACCGCGTGCGCAAAAGCTTCGGCAATGTCCATGCGCTGCGCAATGCCTCGATGGTTGTGCGCGAAGGGGAGGTTGTCGCGCTGCTCGGCGACAACGGTGCCGGCAAGTCCACCCTGATCAAGGCAATTTCGGGCGTGCATCCGTTCGATGGCGGCGAGATCCGCGTGCGCGGGGAAAGGGCGGAGATCCGTAATGCGCGCGACGCAATGGATCTCGGCATCGAGACGATCCACCAGGACACGTCGCTTGCTCCCGATCTTTCCATAGCGCGGAACCTGTTTCTCGGTCGCGAGCCGGCGAAGCTGCCTTGGCTCGGCGTCTTCGCGCCGCTTGACTTCGGGGCTCTGCGGCAAGCCGCGACAACGCTTCTGAGGCGCGTGGGCATTTCAAAGAAGCTGGACGCGGATGTACTGGTCAACACGCTGTCGGGCGGTGAACGGCAGTCGATCGCCATTTCGCGCGCCATGCAGTTCGCCGCCAAGCTGATTATTCTGGACGAACCTACTAACAATCTCGGCGTGGAAGAAACGCACGGCGTGCTGCGCTTTGTGAGGGAAGTGAAGGCTGCCGGGCATAGCGTGCTCTTCATCACGCATAACATCCATCACGTCTTTCAGGTTGCCGACCGCCTAGTGGTGATGCGGCGCGGTGAAGTAGTGGCCGAGCGTGCTGTTGCCGATACCGATCTTCTGTCCGTGGAAGCGCTGATCATGGGTGTCGATGTGGCCGATCTCGCGCAAGACGGCGGGGCGCATTGAGGAAGTCCATATGGTAAAGCTCTACGGCCGAACGCTCACCCGCCGCGATGTGGCGGAGCGGTCGGGCATGCTCTCGCAGTTCGCCGGTGTGCGGTTGATGACGCTGGGGGACGGGGTCGAGCGGGGCATTCGGATGTTCGAGTTTCGTACGGGCTCCGGTCTGCGGTTCACGGCGCTGGTCGACCGGGCGCTCGATATTGCGGAATGCGACTACAAGGGGCAGGCGATTGGGTGGCATTCGCCGACCGGCTTTCGTCACCCCGGCCTACACGAATATGAAGGCGAGAAGGGGCTTGCCTGGGCTCGGTCCTTTTCCGGCCTGCTCGTTACCTGCGGGCTCGACCATATTCTCGGGCCCGGCGAAGTTCCGGCTGACGAGTACAACTATCCCGGCAAGCAGAGCATCGCGCATTCCCTGCATGGCCGCGTCGGCACGATTCCGGCGCGGCTGACAGGCTATGGCGAGAGCTGGGATGGCGACGAATGCGTATTGTGGGCGGAAGGCATCGTTCAGCAGTCGGCCGTGTTCGGCGAGGACCTGCATCTCATCCGCCGCATCGAAGCCGATGTCGGGGGCAACGAGATCCGCATCCGCGATCGGGTGATTAATCACGGCTTTGTTCGCACGCCGCATATGCTGTTCTACCACTTCAATGTCAGCCATCCCCTGGTGGATGAAGGTGCGCGCTACGTTGCTCCGATCAAGGATGTCGTCTGGGCGGCGCATGCCGGGGATGCGTATCGCGCGCAGGATGTCGGCTATCGCACGCTGCCCAAACCACAGCTCGGCTTTCGCGAGCAGGTCTGGCAGCACGAGATGGCGGCGGACGCGAAAGGCGATGTCGCCGTTGCCGTGCTCAACGATGCGCTCGGCCTCGGCTTCCAGGTCACCACCCGAAAAGATCAGCTGCCTTGCGCCTATCAGTGGCAGAACTTCCAGGCCGGGCAGTATGCGCTGGGTATCGAGCCTTCCAGCCACCATGTGCTGGGCGACCTCGCCGCGCGAGACCGGGGCGAAATGATCTGGCTCGACCATGACGAAAGCCGCACATACGACGTCTCACTCCGCGTTCTGGACGGCCGGGAAGCGCTGGCGGATGCCGAAGCCGCGATCCGCAGCATCGCCGTTCAGCCTGACGAAGATTACCCGAAGCCTTCAGGCAACTTCCGACCGCTGCGGCTTGATGACGAGAAATGATGTAAAAAGATATAAAATGCTTTGTTGCCTTGATGTGTAACAAGGCGAATGCTATATGCGAGAGCATGCGACATGCGGAGGAGACCGGCTTTCTTTGCGAGCCAGGCCGCATCATTCGGGAGGCTTGAATGAGCATTGTTGAGGGCTTTCGGCCCAAGAAGACTGTTCGCGACTACAGCCTGACTGGCCTCAGTGCCCGCGAAGCCGTGGAAAACGGTCTGGCTGCCGCCGAGTGGTACCATACGGATATTTCCCGCAAGGAAATGAAGGCGCTGATGCAGCGCTCCGACCAGCCGGCGATCCGCGACACGATCATCTGGCTAGGCGTGATGGTGCTGGCTGCAGCGGGCGCGATTGCGACCTGGGGCAGCTGGTGGTGCGTGCCGTTCTTCCTTGTTTACGGCGTCCTGTATGGCTCGGCGAGCGACTCGCGCTGGCACGAATGCAGCCACGGCACGGCGTTCAAGACACGCTGGATGAACGATGTCGTTTACCAGATCGCCTCCTTCATGCTGATGCGCAATCCGGTGACGTGGCGCTGGAGCCATGCGCGCCATCACACCGATACGATCATCGTCGGCCGTGACGCCGAGATCGCGGTGATGCGCCCGCCGGATCTGCTGAAAGCTGGTTTGATGTTCACCGGCTTACTCGACTTCCGCTATTCGCTGCCGACGCTGTTCCGCCAGGCGATCCTCGGCCTCAACGGGGAAGAGAAGTCCTATGTGCCGGAAATGGAGTTCGCCAAGGCGCAGACGGCAGCTCAATGGCATGTCGCGATCTATGTCGTGACGATCGCCGTTGCGGTTGCCACATGGTCATTCCTGCCGCTGATGCTCGTCGGTCTGCCGCGCCTCTACGGCAGCTGGCACATGATCCTGACCGGTCTATTGCAGCATCTTGGCCTGGCCGACAATGTCACGGATCACCGCCTGAACACGCGCACCGTTTATATGAACCCGGTGAGCCGCTTCATCTATTGGAACATGAACTACCACGTCGAACACCACATGTTCCCGATGGTGCCTTATCATGCGCTGCCCAGGCTGCATGAGATGATCAAGCACGATCTGCCGACGCCGAACCCCTCCATGTGGCACGCCTACAAGGAAATCTGGCCCGTGCTCCTCCAGCAGCTGCGCTACGAGGATCATTATCTCAAGCGCGACCTGCCGGCGACGGCGCGGCCGTATCGCGGGGAATATCACGACTTCGAATTGGCCGCTGCCGAATAAGAGCAGAGCCAGCCGGCGTGGCGATGCTGCCGCGCCTTCAACCCCGCGCGTGCCCTCAGGCGACGCGCTAGGGAACTTGCATCTTCAGGAGGACTTCATGGCCGGTTGGGTTGACGCCTGCGGCGCCGACGACGTGGACGAGGAGGACGTGATCCGCTTCGATCACGAAGGCCGCACTTTCGCGATCTATCGTTCGCCAGACGATGATTATTTCGCCACCGACGGTCTTTGCACGCATGAGAAGATCCATCTGGCCGATGGTCTGGTGATGGACGACATTATCGAGTGCCCCAAACACAACGGCCGCTTCAACTACAAGACCGGTCAGGCCAAGGGTGCGCCCGTCTGCGTGAACCTGAGGACCTATCCGGTGAAGGTGGAAGCCGGCCGCGTCATGATCGATATCGGCTGAGGCTCGGGTGATGCAGGACGCGGGCATGGTGATCGTTGGCGCGGGTGAGTGCGGCATCCGCGCTGCGATGAGCTTGCGCGAACAGGGATACCACGGTCGTGTCACGCTGATCGGCGCTGAAGCGCATCTGCCTTATGAGCGACCACCACTATCGAAAGACGCCATGGCGGGCGAGAGTATGCCGACGCCGAAGACGATCACCAGCCGTGACCTGCTTGATGCACAAAGGATTAGCCTGATCAGCGGCGTGACGGTGGGGGCGATCGACCGCGCGGGCAGGTTCGTGCGGCTGTCGACCGGTGAGAGCATCCCCTATGACAAGCTGCTGCTTGCGACCGGTGCGGAGCCGCGGCGTCTGCCAATGGCGGAAGGCTTGAGCCGCTGCGCCACCCTGCGAACCTTTGACGATGCTTTGGCGATCCGCTCGCATCTTAGCCGCGGCATACGTGTTGCGGTGATTGGCGGTGGGTTCATCGGGCTGGAGCTTGCGGCTTCGGCACGACGGCTTGGTTGTCCGGTGACGGTGATCGAGAGCCTGCCGCGCATTCTCGCGCGTGCAGTGCCGGTCGAGATCGCGGCGATCATCCATGCGGAGCATATCGCGCATGGCGTCGATATCCGGACGGGTGCGGGTTTGGTCTCGATGGTCGAAGGTCCGGGCGGTCTCAGCATCGCGTTAACCGATGGTACGTCGGTTGAGGCTGACCTTTGCATCATCGGCATCGGTGCGGTGCCGCATGTCAGCCTTGCCGAAGAGGCTGGCTTGACCGTCGATAACGGGATCGCCGTGGATGCCGAGTTGCGAACGGATGATCCTCATATCTTCGCGGCTGGCGACTGCTGTTCCTTTCCGCTCGATCTTTATGGCGGCCGCCGCATCAGGTTGGAAGCCTGGCGCAACGCGCAGGAACAAGGGGCCTTGGCAGCTGCCAACATGCTGGGCGGTCACGAGGGGCATAAGGCCGTGCCGTGGTTCTGGTCGGATCAGTATGGACTTGGTTTGCAGATCGCAGGGCTTTGCGATGAGGGCTCTCAGACCGTGCGGCGCGATGTCAGCGGGGGCGCCTTCATCCTGTTCCACCTTGCTGACCATGGTCGGCTTGTGGCGGCGTCGGGTATCGGGCCGGGTAACACGATCGCGCGCGATATTCGTTTGGCCGAAATGCTGATCGCCAAGCGAGCCTGTCCGCCGATCGACAAGCTTGCGGCGGCGGACACGAAGCTCAAGGCGCTGCTTGCCGCATAAAGCTGATCTAAGAAGGGGAGGGGATTTCATGAGCCGTTCAAGGCCAACTGTAGCGGACCTGCGCGCCATCAAAGGCAAGCGGCAGCTGACCATGCTGCGCGTCATGACGCTGGAGGAAGCCGAGGCCGCTGAACGGGCCGGCGTCGACATCGTGTCCATTCCGCCGGAGTTGATGCTCGATCCGCGCTATCGCGATGCAGCGCCAAGCCTGTTTTCCATGCCGGGTGAGAACTTCTTCGAGATCGGCACGGCAGACGATTTCGTGCGCTGGTCTTTCAAAATGGTCAAGGCAAGCGCTGATGCCGTTTATTGCAGCGCAAGCGTCGCCACGATCAAGCGCATGGCCGATGAAGCGATCCCGGTGATTGGGCATGTCGGGCTCATCCCGTCGCGGCGCACCTGGACCGGAGGGTGGAAGGCCGTCGGCAAGACCGCGGAAAGCGCGCTCGCCATGCTGGAACAAGTGCGCCAGCTCGAAGCCGCCGGCGCGTTCGGGGCCGAGATCGAGGTCGTGCCGGTAGAAGTCGCCGAAGCCATCTCGCAACGGACATCGCTGTTCATGATCTCCATGGGATCTGGCACTGGCTGTGACGCGCAATATCTGTTTGCCGAGGATGTGCTCGGCGCCAACCGAGGCCACATGCCACGCCATTCCAAGATCTATCGCAACTTCGCGGCCGAATATGATCGCCTGCAGGCCGAGCGGATCGCGGCGTTTTCCGAGTTCGTCGCCGATGTGAACAGCCTTGCCTATCCAGAAGACCGCCATGTCGTGCGGATGGATCCGGCTGAACTCGACATCTTCTCGCAGCGCGTGGGTGAAGCCTGACGCGCTCTTACCTTGCTGATACAGGGCAAAAACACTTGAGGAAATTCCGATGACGACAGGTTTTTTCGGCGACATCGCGCCGGTGCGTTTTGAAGGAACGGACA
>NZ_DAMBUH010000104.1:10984-11243 GCF_032053605.1 Tianweitania sp. | reverse complement strand
GAGCTCGGATGCATCCGGCTCTGGATCGGTCTGGGCGAAATCGGCGGAGTCGGCGACGATGTCGCGAACGTCCTTGTCGATGGTCTTCAACTCTTCTTCGCTGGCCCAGCCTTGCTCGATCATGCGGTTCTTGACCTGTTCGATCGGGTCGTGCTCGGAGCGCATCTTCTGCACTTCGTCCTTCGAGCGATACTTGGCCGGATCGGACATCGAGTGACCGCGATAGCGGTAGGTCTGCATCTCCAGGATGATCGGACCC
>NZ_DAMBUH010000104.1:0-10974 GCF_032053605.1 Tianweitania sp. | reverse complement strand
ACTTCACGGCCCGCACGTCCATGCCGTCGACCTGCATACCGGGGATGCGGAAGGAAACGCCGCGCTGCGAGAACACGGTTTCCGCCGAGGAGCGCGTCACGGACGTTCCCATTGCATAGCGGTTGTTCTCAATGACGTAGACCACCGGAAGCTTCCACAGCGAGGCCATGTTGAAGCTTTCGTAGACTTGGCCCTGATTGGCCGCGCCGTCGCCGAAATAGGTGACGCAAACGGAGCCGTCATTGCGATACTTGTTCGCAAAAGCGAGGCCGGTGCCGAGCGAGACCTGCGCGCCGACGATGCCGTGACCGCCATAGAACTTGTTCTCCTTCGAGAACATGTGCATGGAGCCGCCCTTGCCCTTGGAGTACCCACCACGGCGGCCGGTCAGCTCGGCCATCACGCCGCGTGGATCCATGTCCATGGCCAGCATGTGGCCGTGATCACGATAGGCCGTGATCATCTGATCGCCCTCGCGCATGCCGAGCTTCATGCCCGTCACAACAGCTTCCTGACCGATGTAGAGATGACAGAAGCCACCGATGAAGCCCATGCCGTAAAGCTGGCCGGCCTTTTCTTCGAAGCGACGGATCAGCAACATGTGCTTGTAGGCGGAAAGTTCCTGCTCCTTCGAGAGCGTCGCCGGCGGCGGAGCTTCGAGTGTTCCGCGGAACTGGGTATCTAGTTTTGCGTCAGCCTTCGCTTTCGCCGGCGATGTTCTCGCGGCAGTGGCCATGCTCGACTCCCTCAAACTGTCTCTTGGCGGACATCCACGGGGCTCGGAAGCTCCGATGCCCGGGTCGATGTAGACGCTAGCATGCAGAAAGCCGCACCGCCATGCGCAAAATGCATGGCTGTTATGCGGCTAACCTGTTGAAAGTCGAGGAAGAATAACGATGAACTGAGATCAGGTTCATCAAAGAAACAGGGGCTGATCAGCCTCCGTGCTGCCGCAGGATGACGAGTTCGTCATTGTGGGAAAGGTTCAGCGAGCGGCGTGCCTGCTCATCAAGCATGTCTTTCTCGATCGAACCGTCCTGCAGAAGACGGACTCGCGTTTCCAGTGCAATGCGCTGACTGTGGATCGAATCGAGCTGTTTTTGCAAAGCGATCGCGCGCTCTTCCAAGGCGTACTTGGAGTAGATGCCGTACTCGCCATGCCAGGCATGAAAGCCGAAATAGGATAGAAAAACGATCGTGATGACCGGAAGGATGAGCCGGCCAAAGTTCCGTTGACGATATTGACGAGTCCACATTGGCGCGATCCGCTACTACCGCGCCAATGTGAAGGAACGTGCTTAACAGCGCGTTACAATCAGGCTCAGCGAGCCCGCAAAATGCTCGTGCCGGCGTATTTCGCCTGCGGCCCAAGCTCCTGTTCGATCCGAATCAACTGGTTGTACTTGGCCAACCGGTCAGAGCGCGCCAGCGAGCCGGTCTTGATCTGTCCGCAGTTGGTGGCGACCGCCAGATCGGCAATCGTCGCGTCTTCGGTTTCGCCCGAACGGTGGGACATGACCGCTGTGTACCCAGCCTTGTGGGCCGTCTCGACTGCGTCCAGAGTTTCGCTGAGCGAGCCGATCTGGTTGACCTTCACCAGAATGGAATTGGCCACGCCCATCTTGATGCCATCGCGCAAGCGCGCGGTGTTGGTCACGAACAGATCGTCGCCAACGAGCTGGACCTTCTTGCCGGCCAGATCGGTCAACGCCTTCCAGCCGTCCCAATCATCTTCGGACATGCCGTCTTCGATCGAGATGATCGGGTAATCGGCTGCCAGCTTGGCGAGATACTCAGCCTGCTCCTGCGGAGAGCGGGTCTTGCCCTCGCCTTCATAAACGTAGTTGCCTTCCTTGAAGAACTCGGTTGCGGCGCAATCCAGGGCGATGAACATATCCTCGCCCGGGCGATAACCAGCCTTCTCGATCGACGCGGTGACGAAATCGAGCGCGTCGACTGCGCTCTTGAGATTCGGCGCGAAACCGCCCTCGTCGCCGACATTGGTGTTGTGGCCGGCATCCTTCAAACGCTTCTTCAGCGTGTGGAAAACCTCGGCGCCCATGCGTACGGCGTCGCGCAGACTTTCTGCGCCAACCGGCATGATCATGAATTCCTGGAAGTCGATCGGATTGTCGGCATGCGCGCCGCCATTGATGATGTTCATCATCGGAACCGGCAGGACATGGGCGTTGACGCCGCCGACATAGCGATAAAGTGGCAGACCGGAGGATTGAGCAGCAGCCTTTGCGACCGCCAGCGAAACGCCGAGAATCGCATTCGCCCCGAGCCGCCCCTTGTTGGCGCTGCCGTCCAGCTCAATCATTGCCTTGTCGATCTGCAGCTGGTTCTCGGCGTCCATGCCGCCGATCGCATCGAAGATCTCGCCATTGACGGCGTTCACGGCCTTCTCGACGCCCTTACCAAGGTAACGCTCGCCGCCGTCACGCAACTCAACGGCCTCATGCGCGCCGGTGGAAGCGCCGGACGGTACTGCCGCGCGGCCGAAGGCACCGTCTTCAAGATGCACATCGACTTCAACCGTCGGATTGCCGCGGCTGTCGAGAATTTCGCGCCCGATGATGTCGATAATGGCCGTCATGGCTGCCTCTCCGCTATGATCTGGATCTTGCGGATGTCCTTATCGAAAGCAGGGCGAAAGGCAACAGCGGCCACGCGTCTGCCGCTCGTGAACAGCCGCAGGAGACAGTGGCATAGAGGCTTGGGGCGCCTTGGTGTCAGCTCTTCGCGAGAGCATCAAACGCCATCAGGCGTTCCATCAGAGCTGGCAGCTTGTCGAGCGGAACCATGTTGGGTCCGTCCGATGGCGCATGGTCTGGATCCTGATGTGTCTCGATAAAGACGCCGGCAACACCGACAGCAACCGCCGCCCGCGCCAGCGTCTCGACATGCCGCCTTTCGCCGCCCGTAGAGCCGCCCTGCCCGCCAGGCTGCTGCACAGAATGAGTCGCATCGAAGATCACGGGTGCACCGATTTCCCGCAGCACCGGCAGGGCGCGCATGTCGGAGACCAGCGTGTTGTAGCCGAAAGACACGCCGCGCTCGGTTGTCAAAACATTGGCGTTCCCGGAATCCGTCACCTTAGCCACGACATTCTTCATGTCCCATGGCGCCAGGAACTGGCCCTTCTTGATGTTGACCACTTTGCCAGTGGCTGCTGCTGCAATGAGGAGGTCCGTCTGACGGCAAAGGAAGGCCGGGATCTGTAGGATGTCGACGACTTCTCCAACGATCGCGCACTGCTCTTCCGTATGCACATCCGTGAGAACAGGAAGGCCCAGATCCTTCTTGAGGTCTGCAAAGATCGGCATGGCGGCTTCAAGCCCGGCGCCGCGCTTGCCGCCCAACGACGTGCGATTCGCCTTGTCGTAGCTCGTCTTGTAGATCAGGCCGATCCCGAGCTTTGCCGCCATGTCCTTGAGGCTTCCGGCCATGTCGAAGGCGTGCTGGCGCGTTTCCAGCTGGCAGGGACCAGCAATCAAGGTGAGTGGAAGATCGTTGCCGAAGGTCACCGAACCGACGGAGACATGCGGATTAGGAATGGTCATGATTTTGCTTCCGTAAACAAGAACGGCACGCCTTGGCCGTCTGCCGCGTCAACGCGGAGCGACGAGCCTGCGGCTTCGACCGGGATGCCAGCAGCTTCAAAAAGAGAGCGCGTTGAAGACAGATCTTCAACGCCAAACTCCACTGCCGCAAATTGCAGCGTCGGATCGGCTTCATCCCAGCTTGCATCGCCAAGATGTGCATTCGCTGAAGTGGGCGTCAGAACCGTGATCCGCGACGTACCGGTTTGAACCTCAAAGCCCTCCTCGGTGCGAACAGGTTCTGCATGATCCATCAACGTCGTCAGCAGCATTTCGAAATGATGCGGCTCAGGCGCAACGAGGATCACGCGCTGCAATGTCGTGACGCCGTTCGCATGGCGTGTCAGCGGCGTGCGATCAACGGCCGGAACACCGACGCGCTCACAGGTAAAGAACAGCGCATCCGGCGCTCGAAGATCGCCAGCGAAAGCCAGAAGGAAGCTTGCTTCACCCGATGTGCCATCAGCGCCCGTAAACGGACGCGAGAAGCGCAGCATCTCGCCGCGCGACACTGAGTCGGCGCGGAAGCGTGCATCGTCGGCGGCTGCATCCTGTGTGCCAAGCACCAGCGCCGACAGGCCGTCCTGTGCGACGCGGGTGCGGAATGTTGCATCGTGTCCGACAAAGACATTGCCGGCCTTCGCCGCCTCAGCAGCGCTTTCCTGATCCGCCACAGCAAGTGGTTCAAGAAAGGTGCCGTCAGCTAGGTAGACGCACGCGTTTGCCGTGCCGAACGGATGCTGCCCGCGTGGCGCGACCTGAAAGCCAAGCGCCTGGTAGCGGGCTTCGGCAACGGAAAGATCGCCAACAGGCAAAACGAGGTGGTCGAGGGGACGAAGTTGAGCGCTCATCCACGCGGTCTGCCTGAAATCATTGTCGGGTTCAAGACACCGTCCGCAACCCGACTGATCGCCACCTTAGACCAAGCGGCTCTGTGCCATCGCCGCCCGCACGAAGCTGGCGAACAGCGGGTGCGGCTCGAAGGGACGGCTCTTCAGTTCCGGATGATACTGAACGCCGATGAACCAAGGATGGTCGGCATATTCGATCGTTTCCGGTAGGACGCCATCAGGGCTCATACCTGCGAAAACCAGCCCACAGGCTTCCAGCCGTTCCTTGTAGTCGATGTTCACTTCATAGCGGTGGCGATGGCGCTCGACGATTGCGCTATCGCCATAGATCTCGGCGATGCGTGACCCTTCCTTGAGGCGAGCATCGTATGCGCCGAGCCGCATTGTGCCGCCGAGATCACCAGCAGCCTGGCGCTTCTCGAGCATGTTGCCCTTCAGCCATTCGGTCATGAGACCGACAACGGGTTCATTCGTCTTGCCGAACTCGGTCGATGAGGCGTGTTCGATGCCAGCGAGTGACCGCGCAGCTTCAAGGCAAGCCATCTGCATGCCAAAGCAAATCCCGAAATACGGCACCTTCCGCTCCCTGGCGAACTTGGCAGCGAGGATCTTGCCCTCGGAGCCGCGCTCACCAAAGCCGCCCGGCACCAGAATGCCGTGAACCTTCTCCAGGAATGGGGCCGGATCCTCCTTTTCGAAGACCTCGCTCTCGATCCAGTCGAGTTTTACCTTAACGCGATTAGCGATACCGCCATGCGCCAGCGCTTCGATCAGCGACTTATAGGCGTCCTTAAGTCCGGTATATTTGCCGACAATGGCGATCGTGACTTCGCCTTCCGGATTGTGGATGCGGTCGGCCACCTCGCCCCAGCGCTCCATGCGCGGCTTCGGAGCCGGATCGATGCCGAACGCTGCCAGCACTTCGCTGTCCAGGCCCTCACCATGATAAGCCATGGGCACATCATAGATATTGGCAACGTCCAGCGCCTGAATGACAGCCGATTCTCGCACATTGCAGAACAGCGAAAGTTTGCGGCGCTCTTCGCGCGGAATAGCCCGGTCAGCGCGGACCAAAAGGATGTCGGGTGCAATACCGAGCGCCTGCAACTCCTTAACGGAATGCTGTGTGGGCTTGGTCTTCAACTCGCCGGCCGCCGGGATGAACGGCATCAAAGTCAAGTGGATATAAACGGCCTGCCCGCGCGGCAATTCGTTGCCGAGCTGACGGATCGCTTCCAGGAACGGCATCGCTTCGATGTCGCCAACGGTACCACCGATTTCGCAAAGCACGAAGTCGTAGTCGTCATTGCCTTCACGGACGAAGTTCTTGATCTCGTCGGTGACGTGCGGAATGACCTGGACGGTCGCACCAAGATAATCGCCGCGACGTTCGCGTTCGATGATGTTCTTGTAGATGCGCCCAGTGGTGATGTTGTCGCGGGCATTGGCCGAGCGGCCTGTGAAGCGCTCATAATGGCCAAGGTCGAGGTCGGTCTCCGCGCCGTCGTCGGTCACGAAGACCTCGCCGTGCTGGTAGGGCGACATCGTGCCCGGATCAACGTTGAGATAGGGGTCGAGCTTACGGATCCTCACGCGGTATCCGCGTGCCTGCAACAGAGCGCCGAGAGCCGCTGCTGCTATGCCTTTGCCAAGTGAGGAGACCACGCCGCCGGTGATGAAAACATATCGCGCCATGGGATTTATCGCTTAGCTCTTGCGGATCGATTCCGCCAGTCAAAATCGACAGTCGCCGCCCTTAGCGGTCACTGCCCTGTGCACAAAAGAAAGAGGCCGGCGAACCGGCCTCCCTCGAAGTCTCATATAGCCTGAAAAGATTACAGGACGACGATCTGAGCGCCCATTGGAACGCGCTGGTACAATTCCATCACGTGTTCGTTGATCATCCGGAAGCAACCGTTGGATGCTGCGCTGCCAATCGATTCAGGCTGCGTCGTGCCATGGATGCGGATGTGGGTGTCCGTCTTCCCCTGATAAAGATAGATCGCACGCGCGCCCAGAGGGTTGCTCGGGCCACCGTTCATACCGTCTTTGTACTGTCCATATTTCTTGGGCTCACGCGCCTGCATGTCCTTGGTCGGGAACCACCGCGGCCATTCCTGTTTGTCCCCAACCGTTCCGGTGCCCTTGAACGCCAAACCTTCCTTGCCGACGGCGATGGCATAACGACGTGCCGTATCGCGGGATTCAACGAGGTAAAGACGACGAGCAGTGGTGTCGATGACGATCGTACCCTTCTCATAGCCCGAGAACGCAACCGTCTGCGGTTCGAACTCGGCCTTTACCTTGAAGGGCTTGGTAGCGGCGCGAGCGGCCAGCTTGCCGTCCAGCGTCTGCGTTTCCGGCAGGTAGCGCGGCGGCGCGTCTTCGCCGAAGATGGTCTTGAAGAAGCCACCCTGCGGACGCTGCACGCTGCGCAACTCGCCATTGTTGCCTTCCACGGCGACGTCCACCGTCGGCATGGTGGAAACAGGCTGCACCATCTGCGGCATTGCTACGGTGCGGGTGACCGGCTTAGTCTGTGAAACGGTGTTGGTTTGCGGAACAGACCTGGAAACAGACTTCTTCGTGTCCGCTGCCGAAGTCTTCTTTGCAGTTGCACCCTTCGCAGGGGCAGCGCCGGGCTTGCCCGTCGCACCGGTGGTCACCGTCTGGGCGTCCAGCTTGCGCTGATACATTCCAGCGAAGTCGAAACCACGATCTCCGCCAGCATGGGCCGGAGACACGTAAACAACAGCCGAGCAAAGGCCGGCAACAACAAGGTCACGGAGCAGCATGGGCAAACCTGATTTGACTAAAACGAAGGAGACTCGCGCTCAGGCGATCGCCTGACGCCACCTTCGTCGTTCTTGGTAGTCCCAACTGAGCGAAGGCTCAAGAACCTCGTGCCATCCCACGTAATCGGAACGGCGTGCCGTCGCATCTTTGCAACAGGCTGTGTCCATACGGGCACAGCCTGCATCGCAACCTTATTGACCAGACGGAACCGTGTTGCCGCTCTGAGGCGCTGTGCCTTCTGTATCAGGTGCAGCAGGAACGTTGCTCGCCGGTGCGCCAACCGCTGGTGCGTCAGGTGCCGGGCTGTTTGCAGCGGGCGCAGCAGGAGCATCGCCGGATGGTGGCGTGGCCGGCGCTGGTGTTGAAGGCGCTGCTGGCGTCGACGGGCTGCCACCAAGCTGGTCAAGCACACCATTGCCGTTTCCGGCAGGTGCGGTCTGTGTCTGACCAGGTACGTTGTTTGGAAGACGGTCGAGGATATCGAGCGGATCGTTGCCGTAATATCGCGCGAGCAAGGACAAAGCGAGCGATGTGATGAAGAACGCCGTGGCCAGGATGGCTGTGGTCCGCGTCAAGGCATTGGCAGCGCCGCGCGCCGTCATGAAGCCCGAACCGCCGCCCACGCCCAGGCCGCCGCCTTCAGAGCGCTGCACAAGAACCACGCCTACGAGTGCAAGCACGATCAGGAGGTGAATGACGATGATGACAGTCTGCATGGTTGGGTCCGGAAATATCGGAGGCGGCGACTAGCGCCGACAAAAAAGGATTGGGCGGCTCACTACACGCAAACGCGGGCCAATCCAAGTCCTGCAGCCTGCCGCGCATTGATACCGTATATGGGTGCCGTTGACTAACGACGCAACGCGTCAGCTTAAACCTTCATAAGCTTCGGCAATGGCAAGGAAATCGGCAGCCTTGAGGCTCGCACCGCCTACCAACGCGCCGTCGACATTGTCGACACCCAGTAAGTCTCGCGCATTGGAAGGCTTTACCGAGCCGCCATAGAGAATGCGGACCTTGGCGGCTTCTTCACCGATCAAACGCGTGAGTTCCTGGCGGATATGCGCATGCGCCTGCTCGACGTCCCGCACAGTCGGGGTCAAGCCGGTGCCGATAGCCCACACGGGTTCATAGGCAATGATCAACCCTTGGGCGGTCGACGAAGACGGAACCGATCCGGTCAGTTGTTCAGACATGACACGCAGCGCCTCGCCGTTCACGCGCTGCTCGTGAGTCTCGCCGATGCAAAGAACTGCTTGCAGGCCTGCACGCCAAGCTGCTTCTGTTTTTGCCTTCACATCTGCGTTGGTTTCGCCGTGATCAGAGCGTCGTTCCGAATGGCCAACGATTGCGAACTTGGCGCCAGCATCCCGCAGCATTTCGGCCGAAATGTCGCCGGTGTGGGCTCCGGTTTCGCTGGCATGACAATCCTGCCCGCCGACTTTCACCGGCGTGTCCTTGATCCGTTCGCAGGCGCGGGATAGCAGCGTTGCGGGCACGCAGATCAGCGCGTCCGTCTGTGCATCCAGTCCGTGCATGAAGCCTTGGCCGATCCGCGAAAGCTCGTCGAGTGCCGAACTCACGCCGTTCATCTTCCAGTTGCCCGCGACCAGCGGACGGATGCCAGGGGTCATGCTCTTCTCCTCACCTCATGAACAGGCGGGTGCGTGCGTACCAAATTACGGCGACAAAGCAATCGACACTGCCTGCGCCACGGGCTATTGCCGCTTCAAGCGCCCTCACCTACTCCGGTTGGGGCTGTAATCTTTAGCCAAACGGACTTCTCATGCTGACTTTCCTGCGAAGCGCTGCCGGAACCTGGATCTCCAAGCTGCTCCTGATTCTGCTTGTCGTGAGCTTCGTCGTTTGGGGCGTTTCGGCGCAGCTGGTGAACGGAACGGGCACCAACAACGTCATCACTGCGGGCGACGCGCATGTTTCCCAGCAAGATTTTCGTCTCGCCTATGACCGGCAGATAAACCTTTACTCGCAGCAATTCGGAACCCGGATCACGCGCGAACAGGCGCGATCCTTCGGCATCGAGGATCAGGTGGTCGCCCAACTCGTGGCCGGCGCCCTTCTCGATCAGCAGGCCCGCACCATGGGCCTTGGTGTCTCGCAAGACCGTGTCGCTGCGCTGACAGCCTCCGACCAGGCGTTCCATGGCCCTGATGGTCAGTTTAACCGCCAGCAGTTCCAGAACGTGCTGAGCCAGGCTGGCATGCGTCCCCAGGATTACCTTCTTAACCGCGAGCAGGTCGCGCTTCGCCAGCAGATCGTTGAAGCCGTGTCCGATGGCATGACGGCGCCTGACGCATTCATGCGGGCGGCTGCCCTATACCGCGGAGAGGATCGCACCGTGGATTACGTTGTTCTGCCACTCTCGCTGGTCGACGCGGTGGAAGAGCCGAGCGCTGCTGATCTGCAAACCTATTTCGATCAGAACAAAGCCGAGTTCGCTGCGCCGGAATACCGCAAGATTTCCTATGTCCGCATGGAGCCAGCTGACATCGCAGATCCCAATTCCGTTTCGGAAGAGCAGGTTCAGAGCGACTACGAAAAGAACAAAGCCCGCTTCACGACGCCAGAGCGCCGCAAGATCGAGCAGCTAGTTTTTGGCAATGAGGCCGGCGCACAAGCTGCCGTAGAAGCGATCCGGAACGGCTCGACCTTCGAATCGATCGTATCGGCGCAAAGCAAGACGATCGATGATGTTCAACTCGGCACGCTCGCCAAAACTGAAATTGCGGATAAAGCCATCGCTGACGCAGCCTTCGGTCTTTCGGCTGGGCAAGTCAGCGACGTCGTAAAGGGCAACTTCGGGCCTGTGCTGGTGAGGGTTACGCAGATCACGCCTGAGGTCGTCCGTCCCCTGGCGGAAGTCGGTGACCAGATCCGTCGCGATCTGGCTTTGAGCGAAGCCAACCGGATCCTTCTAGATGCTCATGATCGCTTTGAAGACGCCCGCGGTGGCGGTGCCAGGCTGGCCGAAGCCGCACAGCAACTCAATCTGCGCGTAACAACGATCGATGCCGTCGATCGTCAGGGACGCCGTCCGGACGGCTCCGTAGTGGATGACCTGCCAGCTTCCGCCCAGATGCTGCAGCAGGCGTTTGAAACAGAGGTCGGTGCTGACAATCCAGGCCTGCAAACTGATGCCAAGGGCTATGTCTTCTTCGACCTTGATGCGATCACCCCAGCGCGCGATCGTACCCTCGACGAAGTCCGCGATCAAGTGGTTGAGAACTGGAAGGATGAGCAGGCTGCTTCCCGGCTTTCCGCCCGTGCGGCTGACGCGCAGAAGCGTCTTTCCGACGGAACAGTGACGCTGGACCAGATAGCATCGGAGACAGCTCAGCAGAAACAGACAAAGCGTGGTCTGAAGCGCGATGCCGATGATGTTGAATTCGGTCGAGAAGGCGTTGCCGCTGTGTTCAGCGTTGGCCAGGGGGGATCGAAAGTGACGCCCGCACCTCAGGACGGTGCACAGATCGTGTTCCAGGTCACTGAGATTTCTGAGCCTGTCGCGACAGATGCTGCAAGCCTCGGCGAGGAGCAGGCCCGACGCTTCAACACCGGTATCGCAGATGATTTGCTGGATCAGCTGGTCGCTCGTTTGCAGGGCGAATACAGCGTGCAGGTTAATCGCGCCGCCATTGATCGCGCACTGGCGTTCTGACCATGGCTGACCTGAAGACCTATATCGGAAAGGCGGCGCAAGG
>NZ_DAMBUH010000103.1:0-11568 GCF_032053605.1 Tianweitania sp. | reverse complement strand
TGTCTTTCGTTGCGATGGCCGGCGATCAGGTGGTTGGCTCGGTGCGCCTGACGCCGATCGCGGCCGGCGAGGGCAGGGGGCATATGCTCGGGCCACTCGCCGTGCGTCCGGCCTTCAAGAGTGCCGGCATTGGTCGCACGCTTGTGGCGCTGGCACTGGATGCGGCGCGAGTCGCGCGCTCGCCCCTCGTCATGCTGGTGGGCGATGCGCCTTATTACGGACCGCTGGGCTTCGTGCGGGTGCCGTTCAACCAGGTCGAGATGCCGCGCCCGGTTGATCCGTATAGGCTGCTTGCCTGCGAATTCGTGCCGG
The DNA here is from genome assembly GCF_032053605.1 of Tianweitania sp. Taxonomy (NCBI): domain Bacteria; kingdom Pseudomonadati; phylum Pseudomonadota; class Alphaproteobacteria; order Hyphomicrobiales; family Phyllobacteriaceae; genus Tianweitania; species Tianweitania sp. The sequence goes on along the minus strand of NZ_DAMBUH010000103.1, from coordinate 11,256 downwards.
GTTCGCTGGCGCGCCTGCGCGGCGCGCTCGACCATGCCGACCGGATCATCAAGCCTGATGTCGCGTCGATTGAACGGCCGGCGGATGACCTTGCTGCCGAGCCTTTGCGCGCGGCAAGCTGATCGGGTTTAGTGGCCTTCGAAGGCAATCAGCGTGTTGACCTGAACGCCCAGCGTTTCCAGCTTCTTGCGGCCGCCGAGCTCGGGCAGGTCGATGACGAAACAGGCGGCGACGATGTCGGCGCCCATCTGCGTCAACAGCTTCACCGCGCCTTCCGCGGTGCCGCCGGTTGCGATCAGGTCGTCCACAAGGATCACGCGCTCTCCGGGCTTCACCGCGTCGCGATGCATTTCCATTTCGTCGACGCCATATTCCAGGCTGTAGGCCACGCGCACGGTTTCATGCGGCAGCTTGCCCTTTTTGCGGATCGGCACGAAGCCCGATGACAGCTGGTGCGCCATTGCGCCGCCCAGGATGAAACCGCGCGCTTCGATGCCGGCGACCTTATCGACCTTCAGACCGGCATAGGGGTGAACCAGTTCATCGATTGCGCGGCGGAACGCACGGGCGTTGCCGAGCAGAGTAGTGATGTCGCGGAACTGCACACCTGGCTTGGGATAATCAGGGATCGTGCGGATCGACTGGTCGAGGAAGTCTTCGAGGGAACTCTTCATGGCTCTACCTTGTGGGGTCGAGGAACAAAAGAAAAGGCGCCTGACGGCGCCCTTTCAGTTTTTGATGGGAGAGCAAGGCTTAGTGCGCCACGCCGGCCCACACCTTGCGCTTGGTCATCCACAGCAGGCCGATGAAGAGCATCAGGAAGATGATGACGCGGAAGCCGATCATCTTGCGCTCGTCCAGGTGCGGCTCGGCAGCCCACATCAGGAAGGCCGACACGTCGCGCGAATACTGGTCGATCGTCTGCGGCGAACCGTCTTCGTAGGTGACCTGATCGGCCGAAATCGGCTGCGGCATGGCCAGCGACTTGCCCGCGATGAAGTACGGGTTGTAATGTGTGCCTTCCGCGACTTCCATGCCTTCCGGCAGGGTTTCTTCGTAGCCCGTCAGCAGCGCATGAATGTAGTCGGGACCACCTTCCGCATACTGCGTGAAGACATCGAACACGAAGCGGGGGAAGCCGCGTTCCACTGTGCGCGCCTTGGCCATCAGCGACAGATCAGGCGGGGCTGCACCGTTGTTGGCAGCGGAAGCCGCTTCGTCGTTAGGGTATGGCGATGGGAAATGATCCGACGGCAAAGCGGCGCGGGTGAACATTTCACCATCCGCATTTGGGCCGTCCGTCACTTCATATTCGGCGGCAAGCGCCCGAACCTGCTCGGCGGAATAGCCGAGGTCTTCGAGGTTGCGGAAGGACACAAGGCGCAACGAATGGCAGGCCGAGCAGACTTCCTTGTAAACCTTTAGGCCGCGCTGCAACTGGCCGTTGTCGTAGCGACCGAGCGGACCCGCGAAGCTCCAATCCAGTTCCGCCGGGCGGTGGATCGGGAAATGCGTTGGGTTCGCTTCGTTATGGGCTTCTTCCTGTGCGAGGGCGGCAGTTGCCATCGTCGCGCCAAGGCAAAGTGCCGCCAGTCCCGAGAGGATCTTTTTCATCATGTCGTCCTTTCGAGTCCTGGGCTCAAGCCTTGGTCTCAGGCGCAGCAGCTGCACCCGCCGGATGTGCCGCGGCACTTCCGTGGTTCTTCGCAAGCACCGCTTCCGTGATCGAGTTCGGCAGGCGACGCGGCGTCTCGATCAGGCCGAGAACCGGCATGATGACGAGGAAGAAGCCGAAGTAGTAGAGCGTCGCGAGCTGAGCCATGACCACGTAAGGCGGTTCTGCCGGGCGCGAGCCGAGCCAGCCAAGCAGGATCGAGTCGACCACGAAGAGCCAGAAGAACAGCTTGTACCAGGGGCGGTAAACGGCCGAACGAACCTTCGACGTGTCAAGCCAGGGCACGAAGAACAGGACTGCGATGGCGCCGAACATGGCGAGCACGCCGCCGAGCTTGGAGTCGATCGGTCCGATATTGAAGGTGATGGCGCGAAGGATCGCGTAGAACGGCAGGAAGTACCATTCCGGAACGATGTGGGCCGGCGTCTTCAGCGGGTTGGCGACGATGTAGTTGTCGGGGTGGCCGAGGAAGTTCGGCAGGTAGAAGACGAAGTAGGCGAAGAGCAGGAAAAACACCACCATGCCGAGCGCGTCCTTGACGGTCGCATACGGCGTGAATGGGATCGTGTCCGTCTTCGACTTCACCTCGATACCAGTCGGGTTGGTCTGACCCGTGACATGCAGCGCCCAGATATGGAGCACGACGACGCCGGCGATCATGAAGGGGATGAGGTAGTGCAGCGAGAAGAAGCGGTTCAGGGTCGGATTGTCGACCGCGAAGCCGCCCAGGAGAAGCTGCTGCACCCATTCGCCGGCCAGCGGAATGGCGGTGAAGAAGCCGGTGATGACGGTTGCGCCCCAGAAGCTCATCTGGCCCCAAGGCAGAACGTAACCCATGAAGCCGGCAGCCATCATCAGAAGGAGGATGATGCAGCCGAGGATCCACAGCAGTTCGCGCGGCGCCTTGTAGGAACCGTAGTAAAGACCGCGGAAAATATGGATGAACACGGCGAAGAAGAACATCGATGCGCCGTTGGAGTGCAGGTACCGCAGGAGCCAGCCCGAATTCACGTCGCGCATGATCTTTTCGACGGAGTCGAAGGCCAGCAGCGTGGAGGCCGTGTAGTGCATGGCCAGCACGACGCCGGTCAGAATCTGGACTACCAGCATGATGCTGAGAATGCCGCCGAACGTGTAGGCGTAGTTCAGGTTGCGTGGCGTCGGATAGGAGATGAAGCTGTCGTGCATTAGCCGCGGTAGCGGCATGCGTGCATCAATCCAGCGTCCAATTCCGGTCGTCGGCGTATAAGTCGAATGTCCACCGCTCATAGTCTGCTTCTCTCGCCTTAACCGATCCGGATCGTAGTGTCCGAGATAAACTCGAACGTCGGAACTGCCAGGTTCTGCGGAGCAGGGCCTTTGCGGATGCGGCCGGCCGTATCATAATGCGAGCCGTGGCACGGGCAGAACCAGCCGCCGAAGTCGCCGGACTGGCCGAGCGGCACGCAGCCAAGATGGGTGCAGGAGCCGACCATGACGATCCAGTTTTCCTTGCCTTCGCCAGCGGAGCGATCGAGGTCGCTCGCCTGAGCATCGGCGGGAAGATTGGCGTTGCGGGCGATCGGGTCCTTGAGGTCGGTCAGGGGAACCTTGTTGGCTTCTTCAAGCTCGGCCGGCGTGCGGTTGCGGATGAAGATCGGCTTGCCGCGCCACTTGGCGGTGATGGACATGCCCGGTTCCACGCTGGAAACGTCCACATCCACGGTGGCGAGTGCCAGTGTGGATGCGTCGGGGCGCATCTGATCGATGAAGGGCCAGGCCACGCTTGCAGCGGCCACGACACCTGCCATACCTGTCGCGATATAAAGGAAATCGCGCCGGGTCGGTTCGGCGGTTTCGTTTGCGCTCACGGAATAGTCCTCCTGACCGTCGAGCCAATGGCTCCGTTGTCTCATCGCCTTGCCGACGTTTCCGCCGGCTGGGACCACCAGATCATGCACGCGCGCCGTGAAGCCGCCACGGAATCCCTGGTAGTTTGCGGCATTTTCTAGGCGTCTGTGAGGGGGTTGTCCATATGGTCGCAGAACGGGTGGGCAGTTTGTCGCAACATTGTTGCAAGTGCCTGCCGAGCCTCACGATTTCAGCGCTGGCTCTACTTGGCGCCCAGCCGGACAAGAACCGCTTGGGGAATGGCGAGGTCGCGGATGACGCCATCATGGCGGCGCATGCCACAAAGCTCGCGCTGGATAAAGAAGCCATGTACGGCATCGGCCGCAGCCTTGAGCAGAGCGTGGCGATCGGGATGATGCGGCCCGGCCTCGGCAAGCTTCGTGAGCGCTTTCGCAGCCTGCGTACCGGCGCGGCCAAGCGATGATGCCTTCTCACCCGCGATCTCCGTGTTCAGCGCATCGAACAGGACATCGCCGGGATGCACGCTGCCAAACTGGGACGGGAGACGAAGGCTCATGATGACCTATTCCGCTGCGAGGCGATCGGCCAGGAAGCCGCCGGACTGGCGCTTCCAAAGCTGGGCGTAAAGGCCATCGCGCGCCACAAGCTGGTCATGCGTGCCTTCTTCCACGATTTTACCGCCGTCCAGCACGACGATGCGATCGAGCGCCGCGATGGTCGACAGGCGGTGCGCGATTGCGATGACGGTCTTGCCGTGCATCAGCTCGCTCAGGCTGTCCTGGATGGCTGCTTCGACTTCGGAGTCGAGCGCGGACGTGGCTTCGTCCAGCACCAGGATCGGCGCGTTCTTCAGCATCATGCGGGCGATCGCAATGCGCTGGCGCTGTCCGCCGGACAGCTTCACGCCGCGCTCGCCGACATGGGCGTCATAGCCGGTGCGGCCCCTGGGATCGCGCACGCCGCCAATGAAGTCATGCGCCTTGGCTTGGGTCGCGGCGGCGATGATCTCGTCTTCCGTGGCATCCGGGCGGCCATAAGCGATGTTGTCACGGATCGAGCGGTGCATCAGCATCGGATCCTGGCTGACGACGCCAAATTGCTGGCGCAGCGAGGTCTGTGTCAGGCTGCGGATATCGCGGTTGTCGACGAGGATGCGGCCGGCTTCGACATCGAACAGCCGCAGCGCGAGGTTCACCAGTGTCGTTTTGCCGGCGCCCGATGGGCCGACCAGCGCGACGCGCTCGCCGGGCTGGATGTGAAGGTTGAGGTGGTCGATGACACCGCCAGCCTTGTCATAATGGAAGGAGACATCATCGAAGCGCAGGTCGCCGCTCGCGCGTGGCGCGACGATGGCATCCGGGGCATCCTGGATGCCGGGCTTCACCGAGATCGTGCCGGTGGCATCCTGCACGGTGGCGAAGGAGCGGATCAGGCCGTTGATGTTGAACATCATGTAGCCGGACATCTGGTTGAGCCGGAACACGAGGCCGATGGCCGTTGCAACCTGACCGGTCGAGGCTTCGCCGTTCTGCCAACTATAGACTGCCAGCAGGGCCACACCGGCCATCATGAAGCCGTTGAGGATAGCAATGGCGCCGCGCACGCGGGTGATGCCGCGTGTCATTTGCTTCACGGCGGTAAGATACTGCGCCATGCCTTCGCGCACGAAGCCATGCTCGCGCCCGCCGCTGTCGAACAGTTTCACAGCCATGATGTTGGTGAAGGCGTCCACCAGCCGGCCATTGACCAGCGAGCGTTCATCCGCTGTCTTGCGACCGGCGGCACGTAGCGGCGGCAGGAGAACCCAGGCTGAAGCCAGGTAGCTCGCTAGCCACAGGCCCAGCACCACGCCCAATAGGGGATCGAGCGTCGACAGGATCGTCGCGGCCAGGATCAGGAAGGTGACGAAGCTCCACATCGTCTGCAGCGACGAAGTGATGAAGTCGCCCGTTGCTTCGCCGCCTTGCAGGATCTTGGTAGCGATGCGGCCGGCGAAATCGTTCTGATAGAACTCATAGGGCTGGTCGATCACGCGCCGGAAGGCCTGCCAGCGCACGAGCTGGTAAAAGTTGGGCACCACGACCTGCTGCTCGACCACGGCATTGCCGATCATGATCGCCGCGCGCACGAACAGGACGAGCACGAGGAATGCGAGGAGGTGCGGCCAGTAATCGACGACGAGCGTCGCGGGATTGGCGGTATCGAGGATGTCGATCAGCCAGCCGACCGACCAGTAAAGTGCGGCATCCACCGCGCCTGATAGGCCGCCGGCAATCAGAAGCAGGATGAACGGTCCTTTCGCCTGTTTGGCAAAGAACAGGATGAAGGCCCACGCGTCGCGCGGCAGCACTTCGCGTGGCGTATCGCCGAACGGATTAATGACGTTTTCGGCGCGTTGCCAGGCGCGCTCGCTTAAGGGTCGTTTTTCAGACGGGGAGGGATCGGGGGTCAGCACAGGCTTGATATAGGTTCACTGCTCCATGAGTGACAGCCCGGCCGCTTTATTCTGCTGCCAGATCCTTCGGCCTTTCGGCCTGCGCTCCGATCGCCTCGGCCTCTTCCTGCATCAGGAAGCCGCCGGATTGGCGCTGCCAGAGCTGAGCATAAAGCCCACCCCGGGCCACCAGCTCGTCATGCGAGCCGTCCTCGATCACCCGCCCGCGATCCATCACGATCAGCCGGTCCATGGCCGCGATGGTCGAGAGACGGTGCGCGATGGCGATCACCGTCTTGCCTTCCATCAGGCGATAGAGGTTCTCCTGGATCGCGGCTTCGACTTCCGAGTCCAGTGCCGAGGTCGCTTCGTCGAGGATCAGGATCGGCGCGTCCTTCAGCATGACGCGGGCAATCGCGATGCGCTGGCGCTGGCCGCCGGAAAGCTTGACGCCCCGATCGCCGACATAGGCATCATAGCCCGTACGGCCCTTGTGATCGCGCAAAGCGGCGATGAAGGTTTCGGCGGATGCGCTTTCGGCCGCTCGCTTCACCATCGCATCGTCGGCATCCGGCTGGCCATACAGGATGTTGTCTCGCACGGACCGGTGCAGCAGGGACGTGTCCTGCGTGACCATGCCGATCTGCGCGCGCAAACTGTCCTGCTGAACCCCAGCAATGTCCTGACCGTCGATCAGGATGCGGCCGCTTTCTACGTCGTAGAAACGCAGAAGCAGGTTTACCAGCGTCGACTTGCCAGCGCCCGAGCGGCCGACCACGCCGACCTTTTCGCCCGGACGGATCGTCAGCGAGAGATCGCCGATGATGCCTTTGCCCTTGCCGTAATGGAAGCCGACGCGATCGAAGCTGATCTCGCCCTTGGTCACCGCAAGCGGCTTGGCGCCGGGAACGTCTTCCACCACGCGCGGCAGTGAAATCGACTGAATGCCGTCCTTCACCGTGCCGACATTCTCGAACAGCGCGGACACTTCCCACATGATCCACTGCGACATGCCCCACAGGCGCAGCACGAGGCCCAAGGCCACCGCCACGGCGCCGATCGAGACCAGATCACCCAGCCACAGCCACAGCGCAATGCCGGCAACGGAAGTCAGAAGCAGCGCGTTGAGGATGTAAAGCGAGCCATACAGGCCGGTCACCAACCGCATCGAGCGGTAAACGGTCTGCAGGAAGTCGAACATGCCTTCGCGGGCATAGGACGACTCGCGCTTGGCATGGCTGAACAGCTTGACCGTCTGGATATTGGTGTAGCTGTCGACGACGCGACCGGTCATCAGCGAGCGCGCATCAGCTTGTTCCGCCGCGACCTTGCCGAGGCGTGGCACGAAGAAGAACAGCAGGCCGATATAAGCCGCGAGCCACACGGCCAGCGGGGCGGCCAAGCGCAAATCTGCCGAACCGACGATGAACAGCACGCCCAGGAAGTAAACGATGACGTAGTTCAACACGTCGATCAGCTTGATGACGCATTCGCGCACGGCCAAGGCCGTCTGCATCAGCTTGGTGGCGATGCGGCCGGCGAACTCGTCCTGATAGAAGCTCATCGACTGCTTCAGGAGGTAGCGATGCACCTGCCATCGTATGCGCATGGGATAGTTGCCCATCAGCGTCTGCTGGCTGATCAGTGAATTGAGCACCACCGTCGCGGGCAGGGCGATCAGCACGATCGCGCCCATGCCGATCAGCTTCCAGCCTTCTGTCTGCAAGAAGGTTTCGCGGTTTTGTGCCGACAGCCAGTCAACGATGTTGCCGAGAAAGGCGAACATCCAGACTTCGGCCAGCGCAATCGCGGCCATCAGGATCGCGGCAAGGATGATGAAAGGCCACGAGCCCCTGGTGTAATGCAGGCAGAAGCCAACGAGCGTCTTCGGGGGCTCGACGGGTTCTTCGGTGGGGAAGGGGTTCAGGCGGGATTCGAACCAGCGGAACATGGGATCAATCTCGTAGTACAAAAAACGGTCGCAGGCGGCTGTTGAAGCCGGATGGTCATGACGGAAGCGAGCAAAGCACCTTCAGCCGACGAAAAGCGGGTGAAGGTGGATAAAGACCGAAAAGCAAGAACAACGACATGACGAAACCTCGGAACGGAAAGAACGGTCCGGCGGGGTTCGAGACGCTGCTTGAAAAGTAAAGCCTAAGAGGGTCGCGAAGCCGCCGTCAGGCGCCGATTGGCCGAAACAAGGGCCGGAGAAGGGCGCGCGGGATGTTTACAGTGATCATGTTTTCCATCCTTGTCCCCTCTGGTTCGCGTTGATGTCGGCGGCTTCATAGCCTAGTTGCGCGCAAACGGCCAGTCACGGGAATGGTTTTTTGTCTCAAGGGCAAGCAGCGCCAATCCAATCCGACACGCCATCTTGAACGGACACGCATCATGAGCGACCTGCGCATCGCGCTTTATCAGCCTGAAATTCCTGGCAATACCGGCGCGGTGCTGCGCCTTGGCGCCTGCCTCGGGGTCGCCGTCGACATTATCGAGCCGACCGGCTTCGACATATCCGACAAGAACCTGAAGCGCGCCGGCATGGATTATCTGGAGATGGCGGCGCTGCGCCGGCATACCAACTTCGAAGCGTTTGAAGCATGGCGCAAAGAAGAGGGTCGGCGCCTGCTTTTGCTCACGACCAAGGGTGCAGTGCCCTACACGCAGTTCGCCTTTGCGCCCAACGACATCATCCTGTTCGGACGGGAATCCGCTGGTGTGCCGGACAGCGTGCATGCGCTCGCCGACGCGCGGCTCACCATTCCGATGATGCCGGGCGCGCGCAGCCTCAACTTGTCGGTGTCGGCCGCGATCACTGCCAGCGAGGCCCTGCGCCAGTTTTCCGTTGCAGGATGAAGGAGTTGCGCGCCGTGGCCAACGATCTGATTCAAGCTGTTGACGCAGAGCGTCACGCAACGATCCTCGCGCTTAACAACGATCATGCGCAGGAGCTGTCTCTATTATCGGCCGAGGACCTCGCCCAAATGGTCGCGGGTGCGTTTCATGCACGGCGGATCGGCGACGGCGATGCTTTTTTGCTGACCTTTGATCAGGGCGCGGCTTACACCAGCCCCAACTTCCTGTGGTTCAAGGCGCGCTATTCGCGCTTCGTGTATGTGGATCGCATCGTGGTGTCACCGAAAGCGCGGGGACGCGGGCTCGCGCGGCGGCTTTACGAAGACTTGTTTGCGTGCGCCAAAGAAGCTGGGCACGACAGGATCTGCTGCGAGGTTAACGCGGAGCCGCCAAACCCGGCGTCGGATGCGTTTCATGCGGCGCTTGGCTTCACCGAAGTCGGGCAAGCGGCGATCCATGGTGGCGCGAAGACTGTTCGCTATTTCTGCCGGGGCGTGTAGCGAAGGGGCTTAGCGCCCCTCGCGATACCACATCGCGCCGATCGCCATCAGCAGCAGAGCGAGACCGAAGAAGCCGCCGAACAAGGGCGTGCGGCTGACGGATTGCAGCACGCTGTCGTCAGTGACGCGCAGGCCCATCCAGTCGCGGCCATTGGTTTCGCCATTGGCGCGCACCGGCACGATGTTGGGCAGGCTCAGGCCCGTGACGCCGCTTTCGAGCCGCCGCACGCTGCCGCCGGTTTCGTCCGCCACCGGCTGAAGCCGGTCCGTGGTAGACACGACATCGGCAAACTCCGGCGCGTTGAGCGGCCCGACATGGGCAAGCGCCGTCAGGTCGCCATTGGCAATCTGATAAAGGCCGACCTCATCGGTTTCCAGGCTGCCTGTGAACAGGCCCGGCTGGTTGGAGGTCAGCGGGATCTGCAGCCGCTTGCCAGTAGGGGAGATGACGCTGGCCGGGCCGGGATCGTCGCTCATGGTCTGACGCGTGACGTTCAGCACCATGCCGCGACCGTCGGCGATGAGCCGTTCTTCCTCGAGCTCAGGCTCCTTCATCAGCCAATGCGCGATGCGCCGGTAAAGCGAGACATGCGGGCCACCGCCTTCATAACCGCGCGCCCAGAGCCAGCCCTGGTCGGACAGGAACATGCCGACGCGGCCTTCGCCCTTGCGCTCCAGCACCAGCAAGGGCCGGTCGTCCGCACCCTTCATCACCACTTCGCCCTGCGTGCTGTCGACGCCGATCTGGCGGAACCAGCGGCTCCAGCGCGGCGGTTCCTGTCCTGAGCCTTCCAGCCCACGGGTGACGGGGTGACGCTGGCCGAGATCGGTGAGGCGCGGATAGAAGCCTTCTTCCACGACTTCGCCGGAGGGCAGAGCGGGCAGGGTGGACATCAGCGGCGTGTTGGCGATTGATTGCTGACCGGCATATTCGGGACCTGCCGCGATCAGCAGTGCGCCGCCGTTTTCGACATATTCGGCGATGTAGTCGTAATACAGGATCGGCAGCACGTCGCGGTGCTGGTAACGGTCGAAGATGATCAGATCGAAGTCGTTGATCTTGTCGACGAACAGCTCGCGCGTCGGGAAGGCGATCAGCGACAGCTCGTTGATCGGCGTGCCGTCCTGTTTCTCAGGGGGGCGCAGGATCGTGAAATGTACGAGATCGACGGAAGCGTCGGACTTGAGCAGATTGCGCCAAGTGCGCTCGCCGGCATGCGGCTCGCCGGACACCAGTAGCACACGCAGGTTCTCGCGAATGCCGTCGATCAGCGCGACGGCGCGATTGTTGGTGGTCGTGAGTTCGCCCGCCACGCCTTCCACCGCGAATTCCACGATGTTGCGGCCGGCGGTCGGGATCGTGACTTCGACAGTGGCCGGCTGACCCACGATCGCGCGTTCGGTGGCGACCGGATTGCCGTTAATCGACACGCGCACGTTCACCGCGTCGCCCTGACCGGCTGTGTCGAGCACGCGGTAGGTCATGGGGATCGGCTTGTCGACGAGCCCGAAACGCGGCGCGTTTTCCAGCCGGATACGCCGGTCGCGCTCGCCGTCCTCGCCGGTGATCAGCGCGTGAACCGGGGCTTCAAAGCCAGGATTGGCGTTGGCAGGCACATCATGCACCTGGCCGTCCGTCACCATGATTGCGCCGGCAATTCGTGACGGCGGCACATCGCGGAAGGCGCTGTCGAGCGCGCCGAACAGCTTGGTGTCCGTGCGATCCTCGGCCGACGCTGCCTGACCGGCTTCGATCTCGCGCACTTCGAACTGGTCGAAGCGCGCCAGCCGCGTTTTCAGCTCGGCAAGTGCTGCATCGGTCTGCGCGCTGCGGTCGCGAATGTCCTGGCTCTGGCTGCGGTCCACGACGAGCGCGACGACGCTCTTCAGGGGCTGACGCAGTTCGTCGAGCAGAACCGGGTTTACCAAGGCAAGCGCAA
>NZ_DAMBUH010000102.1:241-11942 GCF_032053605.1 Tianweitania sp. | reverse complement strand
TTGTCGGGCGACGAAGAAAGCTTCGAGAACGGGCTGCTGGAACATCCGCACTACACGCGCCCGGCCGAGTTCGAGGGCATGCCGATCCCGGCCGTGCTCACGTCGGGCGATCATGCAAAGATCGCGGCCTGGCGGCGCTGCAAGGCCGAGCAGCTGACGGCCGCGCGCCGGCCCGATCTTTATGCTGCCTATACCCCGCCGAAAACGGGCAAGAAGTCGAAGCCAAAGGCCCAGCTTTGATCCCGCACAGTTCCGAACGCAAAACCGCACCACACTTTTGCTGGAACTGCTTCAAGGCGGGTGACAAGCCCGTTGTTTCAGTGTATTGGCGCGCCACCATGCGGACTCTGTCCTCATGCCCGTCAACGATCGACGGTGAAATCGCCCCTGTCGACCTGTTCAAGAACAGGGTGACATAGCCGGACGGTCTTTGAACTGGACGGTGAGTGCAGGGCGCTCTGGCAGTCGGAAGAACAAGAAGAGGTATGACCCGATGGATATCATCCGTCAGCTCGAGGCCGAACAGGCCCAGAAGATCGAAGCCAAGCGCACGCTGCCAGAATTCCAGCCGGGCGACACCGTCCGCGTTCTGGTCCGCGTGACTGAAGGTACGCGTACCCGCGTCCAGGCCTATGAAGGCGTTTGCATCGCCCGCTCCGGCTCCGGCTTCCAGGAAAACTTCACCGTCCGCAAGATCTCCTATGGCGAAGGCGTGGAACGCGTGTTCCCGGTTTACTCGCCGATGGTTGAAGGCGTGGAAGTCGTGCGTCGCGGTAAGGTCCGTCGCGCCAAGCTCTATTACCTGCGCGATCGTCGCGGCAAGTCGGCTCGTATCGTCGAGAACACCAGCGTTCGCGCCCGCAAGCTGAATGACGCAACCCGCGAAGCAGCCAATGCCGAGCGCGCCCGCGTTGAAGCCGAGAAGGTTGCTGCCGCCGAGAAGCTGGCTGCCGAGAAGGCCGCTGCTGCTGAGGCTGCTGCCGCTTCCGCCGAATAAGAAGACGGGCTGCATGGGCAGCCTCGGCTTCTAGCCAGACAGATCAAATGGCCGTATCGCTTCCCCGCGATGCGGCCATTTTCTTTTTGGTGACGAGGATACAAAGCATGACCACGATCAGGCCGGCCACGGAAGCGGATCTTCCTGCCATCACCGCGATCTACGACGATGCAGTGGTGAACGGCACGGCGACCTATGAATTGGAGCCGGCGCCGGATCAGGCGGAAATGCTGTCGCGCTTCCGCGCCATCACATCAGCCGAATACCCCTACCTTGTGGCCGAGGAAGACGGCGTGGTGCTCGGCTATGCCTATGCCGGCCCGTTCCGCGCCCGCGCCGCCTACCGCTTCATCGTGGAAAACTCGGTTTATCTCGCCCCGCACGCGCAGGGCCGTGGGCTCGGGCGCTTGCTGATGCAGGCGCTGATCGACGATTGCACGCAGCGCGGTTTCCGGCAGGTGGTGGCAGTGATCGGCGACGCGACGCCTGCAAGCGCTTCGGTAAAGTTGCATACCGCGATGGGCTTCACCCTATGCGGAACCATGACCGGCTCCGGCTACAAGCATGAGCGCTGGCTGGACACTTTAATCATGCAGCTGCCGCTCAACGGCGGCAACACGCTGCCTCCGGACCCGCAATCCGTGCCCGAGCGGCGCTATCGCGAGGGTGCTTAGGCTTCCGCCAGCTTCAGCGTGCGGTCGAAGGCTTTCAGCGCCGTCGCCAGTTCGTGGCCGCGCTTCAAAACGACACCGCCGGCTGCGACAACCGAGTAAGCACCCTGCTTGCGGGCGAGCGCCGGTGTCTTCTCGATGCGGAACAGCGGCACTTCGCTGGCGCGGCGGAACACGGAAAACACCGCCTGATCCTTCATGTGGTCGATCGCGTAATCGCGCCACTCGTTGGCCGCCACCATGCGGCTGTAGATGCGTAGGATCTGATCGAGCTCCTGCCGGTTGAAGGTGACGGGAATGTTGAGCCGCGCATTGCGCGCTTCGGCGAGCGGGATCAGCGTTGCCGACTGCCCCTTGTCCTCAGGACCAAAATCCATCTGCCATGCCTCATCTGCTTTGCCGTCTTCGGGAAGTTGGGCCTGTTGGCCCCGCTTTGCAAGGAAGGCGATAGCTTTATGCGATCACGCAGATTTCGGCCGTGTAACAATTGGTGAAGAGCGAACACAATCTTGCCAAACCTTCAACCCGGTCGAGCCACGAAGCGAAGCGAACATTTCCGTGTTGCCTGAGACGGTTCGATCCGGTCGCATCCGTACCCCAAGCCCCCCGCCCACGGGCGTGGCTGGGTCGAACCAATCCTCCCAAGCATGTTCGCTCCTGTTGAGCGTTGGCCTGTCGAGTATTGAATCTGGCAAGCGTACCACAAGCCGGTGCCGCGTTCTTGGCGCCGGCTTTTTCGTACCCGCTACTCAGTTCGCTACTTCTTGTTCGCCACAGCAGGCGCTTCGAGTTCCAGCGAGGCCGCGCCCAGGATCGCACCCGGGCTGCCATTCTCATCCACCGACTGAACCAGCACCGCACATCCGCCAGTGCCCTTCTTGGCGATCTCGCTCAAGGGGATTTCGAACCGTGCCGGCTGGCCATGCCACATGCCGGTGGTCTGCATGTCCCGCACAGCATTCCAGTAGGTGACGGTATGGCCGGCATTCTCGCCGCGCTCGATCGTGACGGGGCTTGCGGCATCATAGGACACGAGCAGGACATGGGCGTTCTGCTTCGGCCCGTCCTGGCCCGGCACGTCGATCACCAGCACGTCGCCATCCTTCCGAACCGTAACGGCAACCGGCAGGCTCGGCGTTTCGGCGAGCTTCTCGTCCACGGCCGACTGGTCGGCGCCGTTGACATGGGCGCGGCCGTTGATGACGGCTTGCGGCGTATAAAAGGCGCGGCCCTTCATCGCCTTCATGTAATCGCGCTGGCGATCGGTGTTTTCGGGCGTAGCCAGCGTGTCGCGCCAGCCGCGATAATCCCAGTAATCGACATGATAGGCCAGCGCCACGATGTCCTTGTGGCCGATCATCTCGCCAAGCATCTTGTCGGCCTTCGGGCAGGAATTGCAGCCCTGGCTCGTGAACAGTTCCACCACGCCCCGCACTTTTGCCTGTTCAGCCGGCGCCTGACTGGTGGCGACGAGCAGGGTTGCGATGGCTAGGAGGGGGGTGAAGTTCACGATGATCCAGACAGGTTCTTTGCAGCCGAAACTGCTCAATGACGCCAAGGATGAGCGTCAAATGTTAGGCGGCGATCGCTTGAAGGGGGAAGTCACGTTGCGGTGACAAAGCTCATGCCGGGGTCACGAGGCCGTGCGCCCGGCGTGAGAAAAGCGGCCGTTCCAACGAGACGGCCGCTTTGTTTTGCTTTAGGCCGCCAGGTCGCGCAGCACCGTCTGCAGGATGCCACCATTGTTCATGTAGGTGACTTCATCCAGCGTATCGATGCGGCAGATCAGCGGCACTTCCTTCACTGAGCCGTCGGCATAGGTGATGACCGCCGTGCGCTTTTCGCGCGGCTGCACATTGCCGAGACCTTCGATGGTGACGGTCTCGTCACCCTTGAGGCCCAGCGACGCCCAGGTCGTGCCTTCCTCGAACACGAAGGGCACGACGCCCATGCCCACCAGGTTCGAGCGATGGATGCGCTCGAAAGACTGCGCGATCACGGCCTTGACGCCGAGCAGGTTGGTGCCCTTTGCCGCCCAGTCGCGCGACGAGCCGTTGCCGTATTCCACGCCGGCGAAGATCACCAGCGGGGTGTGTTCGGCCTTGTACTGCATGGCGGCATCATAGATCGGCATCTCTTCTTTCGAAGGATAATGGATCGTGTAGCCGCCTTCGCGACCGTTCGGACCCATCATGTGGTTGCGGATGCGGATGTTGGCGAAGGTGCCGCGCATCATCACTTCATGGTTGCCGCGACGCGTGCCGTATTGGTTGAAGTCGGCCGCCCCCACGCCATGCTCCATGAGATAGGCACCGGCGGGCGAGGCCGCCTTGATCGAACCGGCCGGCGAAATGTGGTCGGTGGTGATCTTGTCGCCGAACAAGCCGAGAATGCGCGCACCCTTGATGTCGGCGATGCCTGAGCCGGAAGCACCCATGCCCACGAAGTAAGGCGGGTTCTGCACATAGGTCGACTGGTCGTCCCAGGCATAGGTCTGCCCGGCCGGAACCTGCACCGCCTGCCAGTTCTCGTCGCCCTTGAACACGTCGGCATACTTGCTCTCATAGAGCTCGCGCGTGACGTAACGCTGGATGAAGTCCTGCACCTCATGCGAGGACGGCCAGATGTCGCGGAGGTAAACCGGCTGCCCGTCCGAACCCGTGCCGAGCGGCTCCGTGGTCAGGTCCTTCTGCACCGAACCGGCCAGCGCATAAGCGACGACCAGCGGCGGGGAGGCGAGGTAGTTCGCCTGCACGTCGGGCGAGATGCGGCCTTCGAAGTTGCGGTTGCCCGACAGAACGCCGGCGGCGATCAAGCCGCGGTCGTTGATCGTCTTGGAGATCGGCGCCGGCAGCGGGCCGGAATTGCCGATGCAGGTGGTGCAGCCGAAGCCCACCAGGTTGAAGCCGATCGCGTCGAGGTCCTTCTGAAGGCCGGCTTTTTCTAGGTACTCGGCAACGACCTGGGAGCCGGGCGCGAGCGAGGTCTTCACCCAGGGCTTGGAGGTCAGGCCCTTGGCAACGGCGTTGCGGGCCAGCAAACCGGCCGCAATCAGCACGCTTGGATTCGACGTGTTGGTGCAGGACGTGATGGCGGCAATCGCCACGTCGCCATGGCCGAGATCGAAGTCGGTGCCTTCAACCGGATAACGGTTGGAAAGCTGGTCCGGCTTCTTGTAGTCGGTCTCGAGCGCGGTGGCGAAGCCGGACGCGATGTCTTGCAGCGCGATACGGCCCTCGGGGCGCTTCGGGCCAGCCATCGACGGCACGACGTCGCCGAGGTCGAGTTCCAGCGTGTCGGTGAAAACGAGGTCGGAACCGTCGCCTTCGCGCCACATGCCTTGCGCCTTGGAATAGGCTTCCACCAGCGCAATGCGATCCTTGGCGCGGCCGGACATGTTGAGATAATTCAGCGTCTCGCCGTCAACGGGGAAGAAGCCGCAGGTCGCGCCGTATTCCGGACCCATATTGCCGATGGTGGCGCGGTCGGCCAGCGTCATGTTGTCCAGGCCGGTGCCGAAGAACTCGACGAACTTCGAAACCACGCCCTTCTTGCGCAGCATCTGCACGACGGTCAGCACGAGGTCGGTCGCGGTGACGCCTTCCTTCAGCTTGCCGGTGAGCTTGAAGCCGATCACTTCAGGCAGCAGCATGGAAACCGGCTGGCCGAGCATGGCAGCCTCTGCCTCGATGCCGCCTACGCCCCAGCCGAGCACGCCCAGGCCGTTGATCATCGTGGTGTGCGAATCGGTGCCCACGCAGGTGTCGGGATAGGCTATGGTTTCGCCGTTCTCTTCCTTGGTCCAGACGGTCTGGCCGAGATATTCGAGGTTCACCTGGTGGCAGATGCCGGTGCCGGGCGGCACGACGCGGAAGTTCTGGAACGCCTGCTGGCCCCACTTCAGGAAGCGGTAGCGCTCGCCGTTGCGCTCATATTCGAGCTCGACATTGCGGGCAAAGGCGGAAGGCGAACCGAATTCGTCGACGATGACGGAATGGTCGATCACGAGATCGACGGGTACCAGCGGGTTGATCTTTTCGGGGTCGCCGCCGAGGGCTGCCAAACCGTCGCGCATTGCGGCGAGATCGACCACGGCCGGAACGCCGGTGAAGTCCTGCATAAGGACGCGGGCAGGGCGGTAAGCGATTTCACTTTCGACCTTGCCCTTGTTGGTCAGCCATTCGGCGACCGTCAGGATGTGCTCCTTGGTGACCGTCTGGCCATCTTCAAAGCGCAGCAGGTTTTCCAACAGCACCTTCATGGAAAAAGGCAGCTTGGAAACGCCCGCGAGACCGTTCTTTTCGGCCTCGATCAGGCTGAAATAAACATAATCCTTGCCACCCACGGTCAGGGTGCGGCGACAGTTGAAACTATCTGATGATGTCGACACGTCGGTCCTCAACTTCTTTATGCCGATGAGGAGCGGACGCCTGCTGCGCGGATCAAGATGATCGCGCCATAGGTGCGGGTGCGATCATTTCCGCTGTCCGTTCCTCGCGTCCCGGCCGGTCAAAGACGGCTCGCGCGCTGGGTTCGGCGCAAATTTTGCAGATCCCACACCGACCGCTGGCGTGGTTGCCCGGGATATAGAGAATTTCGTAGAAGAGTTCTAGACTGATTTCGTGATGCGAACGTGATCGTTCGCAGGATAGTGCAGGAAAGAGCATGCGGATCACCGCGAGGGATCTTGGCGCGGATCGCGGCGGCGAGCGCATCTTCTCCGATATTTCATTCGAGGTGGGCGAAGGCGGCTGTTTGCTGGTGACGGGCCCGAACGGCTCCGGCAAGTCGACGCTGCTGCGCGCGATCGGCGGTTTGCTGCCGCTGACGGAGGGTACAATCGCGCTCGATCCGACCAGCGAGACATGGTCGAGCGTTCCCGCCGCCTGCCATTATCTCGGCCATCACAACGGCTTGAAGCAGACGCTGAGCGTGGAAGAAAACCTCAATTTCTGGCGCGATTTTTCCGGCGAACCGCGCCAGACCGTGGAAGAAGCGCTGGACAATGTCGGCCTGTACGGCCTCGGCCATCTGCCTTTCGCGGTGCTTTCAACCGGCCAGCGCCGACGCGCGGCGATCGCACGGCTGCTGGTGACCTGGCGGCCAATCTGGCTGCTGGACGAACCCACCGCCGGCCTCGACGCCCGCTCCGAAAAGCGCTTCGCCGGTTTGATGGAAGCGCATAGAGCGGCAGGCGGCATCATTATCGCCGCGACGCACTGGCCGTTGGGGCTGATGGATGTGCAGGATTTGGTGATGGGTGAGTTTCAGGGAGGCGTTGCGGCGTGAGGCACGCCTACCCCTCATCCGACTTCGCTTCGCGAAGCCACCTTCTCCCACAAGGGGCGAAGGAAGAGCTTGCACCAGCATTCGCGTTTTTATCTGCGAGGTCCGTGTGTCGCAGTCCGAATTGCCACAGTTCGAATCGGCGGAGCATCTTCTATGCCACCGAAACGTTTCCGGCAGGCAGAACGGTTCTCAAGATGAGCGAGCACAATGCGGCAGTCCCTCCCTTCGCCCCTTGTGGGAGAAGGTGGCCGCGCGAAGCGCGGTCGGATGAGGGGTGTGCCTCGCCGCAGCGTTACGAGGGTTATGCCACGCTTCAACCGGATGAGGCGTTTGCCACCCTCAAGCTCTCCCAATGCTAGACCTCTACCTCCGCGACCTCAAACTCGGCATCCGCGCCGGCGGTGGCGCGCTGATCGGCATCCTGTTCTTTCTGGCCGTCGTCACCACCATCCCCTTTGCCGTCGGTCCCGACCTCAACCTCCTGTCGCGCCTCGGCCCCGCCATGCTGTGGATCGGCGCGCTGCTCGCTTCGCTGCTCGGTCTCGACCGGCTGTTCCAAGCCGATCGTGAAGACGGCTCGCTCGACCTTCTGCTGCTGGCCTCCGATCGCCACATGCTGGCGCTGAGCGTTCTGGTGAAATGCCTGGCGCACTGGACCGCGAGCGTGTTGCCGCTGGTGATCGCGGCACCTTTGCTCGGCGTTCTCCTCAACATGGAGCCGGTGGCGCTGGGTGCGGCAACGTTGACCCTGCTGATCGGCACGCCCGCCATCACCTTCATCGGCGCAACGGGTGCAGCCGTCGCCGTCACCTTGCCGCGCGGCGGCTTGCTGGTGTCGGTGCTGATCCTGCCGCTTGCCATTCCGGTGCTGATCTTCGGCGTTTCGGCGAGCTATGCGTCGGTCACCGATCCCGCGCCCTTTTTGCCGCCCTTCCTGATCCTGTGCGCGCTGACGCTGGTTTTCGCCGTGGTCGGTCCGGTTTCCGCAGCCGCGGCACTTCGCGCGGCGCAGGACTAGGATCGGTCATGCTATCCAAGATCATGCAACGAGCCGGTTCCCGCAACTTCAGCGCCGATACGCAGCACCCATTTCCATGCCGATGAGCGACACGACCTCCACCTCTTCCACCGGTACGCCCAATTCTCCCGCAGGCGTCGGCTGGTTCAGCGCGCTCGCCAATCCGACGCGCTTTCTAGCGCTGTCGGGACGCATCGTTCCGGTGCTTGCGGTGTTGTCGGTGCTGGTTTTGGTGGTCGGCCTTTATCTCAGCTTCGCCGCGCCCGAAGACTACCAGCAGGGCTCCACGGTGCAGATCATGTATATCCACGTGCCGTTCGCCTGGTTGTCGATGATGTGCTGGGGCGTGATGTCGCTGGCAGCGCTCGGCACGCTGGTCTGGCGCCATCCGCTGGCCGACGTATCGCTGAAGGCCGCCGCGCCGATCGGCCTCGTTTTCACCGGCCTCGCGCTCGCCACCGGCTCGATCTGGGGCAAGCCGATGTGGGGCACATGGTGGGTGTGGGATGCACGCCTGACTTCGGTCTTCGTGCTGTTCCTGATGTATCTCGGCATCATCGCCCTGACCCGCGCGATCGACGACGCCAGCCGCGCCGCCAAGGCTGCCGCCATCATCACACTGGTGGGCGCCATCAACCTGCCGATTATCAAGTTTTCCGTGGACTGGTGGAACACGCTGCATCAGCCGGCCGCCGTGTTCCGGCTGGATGGGCCGACCATCGATCCATCCATGCTGTGGCCGCTGCTGATCATGGCTGTCGGCTTTACGCTTCTGTTTTTCACGCTGCATCTGACGGCGATCCGCACCGAAATCTGGCGCCGCCGCGTTCAGGCCATGCAGCGCATAGCCGCGCGTCGCGCTGAAGGGCGCACAGGGGGAAACATCGAAGGGCGCACTCGATGACCCACGCGATGTATGTTGCCGCCGCTTACGGGATTACGGCGATAGCGCTAGCAGGTCTGCTCCTTTGGATCCTGATCGACGGGCGCAACCGCAAACGCGAACTGGCACGGCTGGAAGCCGAAGGTGTGCGGCGTCGCTCTTCGGGAGCAGCCCGGTCATGACCACGCCGCTCGAAGACGGCCGCAACCCGGCACCGGCGCGTCGGCGCCGCACCGGCCTTTATCTCTTGCCGTTTCTGTTGTTCGTGATTTTGGCGGGCTTTTTTCTGGCGCAGCTGATGTCGGGCCGTGACGGGTCCGTTGTGCCCTCGGCTCTGCTCGATGCGCCGGCACCGGAAACCGATCTGCCAGCGCTCGCCGGCATGAATGTGCCGGGCCTTCGCTCCGCCGATTTTGCCGGCAAGGTGACGCTGGTCAACGTCTTCGCATCCTGGTGCGCGCCGTGCCGCGAAGAGCATCCGACCTTGATCCAACTGGCAAAGGACAAGCGCTTTTCGTTGGTCGGGCTGAACTACAAGGACAAGGAAGACAATGCCCGCGGTTTCCTGGGCGAACTCGGCAATCCCTATGCCGCGATCGGCGTGGATGCGTCGGGTCGCAAGGGCATCGACTGGGGTGTCTATGGTGTGCCGGAAACCTTCGTGATCGGCCGCGACGGCCGTATCGCCTACAAGTTCGTCGGGCCGCTGACGCCGGAAGGCGTATCGAAGAAGCTGATGCCAGCGATCGAAGCTGCGATGACAAAGACGCCGACCCAGTAAGGATGTCGGCAGGGCATCGCGCCCGTTACATTTTAGTCTCTAGTCATGAGGAAGGCCGCAGCGTGTGAACCGCGTGCGGCCTTAAACCTTTGAATCACCCGTCATGATGCCTGGGGTCAGCCGTAGATTTCACGGCGCAGGTCACGCAGCATCTGCGTGCGATCGACATTGAGGTCGAGGATTTCGCGCGGGCTGAGACCCTGGATTTCGGCAGCGAGGCGATTGAAACGAGCGCGCTTTTCGAGGCGACGCTGGACGTTGATCATGAGGCCGTTGAGCAGCATTGGAGCACCTTTTGTCCGACCGATGCGCCGGTCGTTGCGCTCCTCCCTGAAAACAAGGATGCCCTGCTTCTCCGCTATGCGAAACGATTTATGTTGCAATGCACCATTGCATTTGATGCATACCGGTTAAGCGGCCTTAAGAAGTGTGTTTTTCTTGTGCAGGTTGTTTGATCTCATGGCGAAGGATCAGCGGCATCTGCGCGATCGTGAAGAGCGTGGTGATGGGGATCGTGCCCCAGACCTTGAAGAACAGCCAGGTGTTCTCGGCGAAGTTGCGCCACACAACTTCGTTCAGCACGGCGAGAAACAGAAAGAACACGCCCCAGCGCAGCGTCAGCTTGCGCCAGCCTTCGGCATCGAGCTCGAAGGCGGAATCGAACACGTAAGCCAGCAGCGATCGGCGAAACGCCAGGCCTACCAACAACACGGTTCCGAACAGCGCGTTGATGATCGTGGGCTTCATGAAGGCGAAAGTCTTGTCTTGCAGGTAGAGCGCCAAAGCGCCGAACACGAACACCACGACCGTCGATACCAGCGGCATGATCGGCAGGCTGCGCGTCAGCAGCCAGGACACGGCGAGCGACAAAGCGGTTGCGACCATGAAGAAGGCGGTGGCGATCAGGATCGGCTCGCCGATCGAGGCCAGGATCGGAAACTTCGCTGCCAGCCATTCGCCGCGAAGAGTGACAAAGAAGAAGACCAGTCCCGGTCCCAGCTCCAGCGCAAATTTCAGAGCGGGGTTGATCGCCTTCTTCCGGGGATCGCCCGGAGCGCGTTCAAGGATGCGGCTTGTCATGGGATGATGCCTTTGACGGGAAATCTGTCCGGCAAAACCGGAAATTTTGGCGCTGAATGCGGAACTTTTCGGCTGTTTTTCGGAGAAAACCGGCGAAATTTCAGGTTAAACCGGCAATGGTTGCCGCAAAATCACGGGCAGAAAACGGCTCGAGATCCTCAACCTGCTCGCCCACGCCGATGAAATAAACCGGCAGCTTGTGCTTGGCGGCAATCGCCACAAGGATGCCGCCCCGCGCCGTTCCATCGAGCTTGGTCAGCACCAGACCGTTGACTCCCGCCACGCTGCGGAAGATCTCGACCTGGTTCATCGCGTTCTGCCCGGTGGTCGCATCGACCGTCTGCAGGATCGTATGCGGCGCTTCCGGATCGAGCTTCTTCAGCACGCGCACGATCTTGTCGAGCTCGTCCATCAGCTCGGCCTTGTTCTGCAAACGGCCCGCCGTGTCGATGATCAGAACATCCGCATGTTGTTGTTTTGCTTGCGCAAAAGCCTCGTAGGCAAGGCTTGCCGCATCAGCTCCAAGGCGCGATGAAATCACCGGCGCACCGGTCCGCTCGCCCCAGATCTTCAGCTGTTCGATGGCGGCCGCGCGGAACGTGTCGCCCGCCGCCAGCATCACCTTGACGCCGCCGGCGGTCAGCTTGGCCGCGAGCTTTCCGATCGTCGTGGTCTTGCCGGTGCCGTTGACCCCCACCACCAGGATCACGTGCGGTTTGTGCGCGAGATTGAGCTCCAGCGGCTTGGCGACCGGCGTCAGCACGCTCTCGACCTCGCCTGCCACGACCCGGCGCACATCGGCTTCGGTGGTGCGGCTGGAAAACCGACCTTCCGCCAGCTTATCCGCCACCCGCATCGCCGTTTCGACGCCGAGATCGGCGCGGATCAAGACTTCTTCCAGCTCCTCGACGATTTCTTCCGTCAGCAGCGTGCGCGTGAAAACGCCGGCCAGATTGTCGCCAAGCTCGCGCGACGACCGCGA
>NZ_DAMBUH010000102.1:0-231 GCF_032053605.1 Tianweitania sp. | reverse complement strand
CCTCGGCTGCCGTCAGCTGAACCGGGCGCTCCACCGTCTTGCCGACGGTAATGCGGTCCTCCGGGAAAGCGCGCGGTGCGGGCGAGAAAGACGAGGGCGCCGGGGAAAAGGCTGCTGCCGGAGCCGGTGCGATATCGCGCAAGGGCTGCTCAGGCTCGACCGGCGTTGGAGCCGGCACTTCCATCGGTACTTCCGGAGCCGGCTGCGGCTCGTAAGGGGCAGGGCCTTCCG
>NZ_DAMBUH010000101.1:0-11973 GCF_032053605.1 Tianweitania sp. | reverse complement strand
GCGCAGCCGCTTCGCTTTGAGCCGGCGCGGTGTTGCGGGTGGCCGAGCGAACGATCACGTCGACCTTGAGCGTGGAGGGCTCTTCGGCCTGCCATAGTTCTTCGATCTGGCGGATATAATGATTGTTGATCCAGGAGCGGAGAAAGGCGGTCGGCACCGACAGGCGGACGATGCCCTTCGAGGCTTCCGCAAGCTTCATGCGGCCGAACCAGCTTGAATAGACGTCGTTCCCGAGACGGGCCCGCAGCTGCACCTTTACGCGTTCGAAAACTCGTTCACCGGCTGCGTCGCCTGTTGTCATCTGGTCCTCGTTGGAATTCGTCTGAATGGGAAGGCTAAACCCGCTCTTCGCTGCAAGGCCGCTATGCATGTGTCGCCGTTCCTTATTCGTCATGCTCACGCCTACCATTGGAGCAGGCGCCGTTTGTGTTCCCGATCGCAGCCGTTGCGGCGCGCCCAAGAAAATAAGACGCCCCGTCCGGGCTCTCACCCAGAGTTTGTACGCCATCGATTTTCGGCAAACCTCCGGCGGGCCAACGGATTCGCATTGGCCTGCACACCGCAACTCAAGTTGCTGGATATTGCTTCGATCGTTACACAGCGAAAGGGCTTAGATACCCGTTCACCGAAGCCGGTGCGGCAGTATCGTCCTCATGGCTCGGGTTTAAGGCCCCCGCCCGTCCCTCTCGCTGACTGGACATTACCGAGTCCGGAGCCGCTGAGACAAGCGGTAGACAGGGACAAATTTAAACAAATCTTAATGCTCAAGGCCGTTTTAGGCCCGCTTTGTGGCGCGTTAATCCTCTAAGTTCTTTGGATTCAATCCCTTTTCGGAAAAGCTTGTTTTCGGTGCTTCCGAAACAAATTTTTTCAAAGAATCTTCTTGACTCTGGCAGGGCTAGGAAGACTTGCCGCCCTTGTGGGCAGCCTGTGGATAAACATCTACAAGTCACTGATTAAGCAAAGGAAAACGGCGAGGAGCCGTTGCTCCCCAAGCCATGCATTCTTGAATCTCAAGAGCTTAGCCGAGGCTTGTTTCACCAACCGCTGATCTAGAAGCAAATTTGGCCCTTGATGGAGGTCAAAGGCACAAAAAAAGCCCGGCGCGAACGCCGGGCTTTTCGAACACAAGTATTAAGCCGGATCAGGCCGCCAGCGTTATCAGGCAGACAGCGTCTTCAGGCGGGAAGCCAGACGCGAGACCTTGCGAGCAGCGGTGTTGCGATGAACAACGCCCTTCGAGGCAGCGCGCATCAGTTCCGGCTCGGCAGCCTTGAATGCAACTGCGGCCGCATCCTTGTCGCCGGCCAGCAGCGCTTCCTCGACCTTGCGGACGAAAGTGCGCACGCGCGAACGGCGGTTCTTGTTGGTTGCAGTACGGCGGGCGATCTTGCGCGCCGCCTTCTTGGCCGAAGCTGTATTGGCCATGTCGCCTCTCTATTGTTTCAACGGGTCCTGCCGGCCGGCAGGCCGTACAAAATAGCAATGCGGCAGCCGAAGGCCACCACAGGTTGGGCGGCTTATAAGCGCCACGACGCGCAACGTCAATGCTTTTCCGGGCTGTTCAGGCAACGCGTTACGCTTCAAGTCGGTCATTCAGCGGTTCTTGAAGGTCGGCTTGCGCTTCTCGGCAAAGGCCGACATGCCTTCCTTCTGGTCTTCCAGCGCGAACATGGAATGGAACACGCGCCGCTCGAAGCGAAGGCCTTCCTGAAGCGTCAACTCATAAGAGCGGTTGACCGCCTCCTTGTTCATCATCACGGCCGGAAGCGAGAAGTCAGCGATCTTGGCCGCGGCCTTCAGGACTTCCTCGATCAGTTCGCCAGCGGGCACGACGCGTGACACGAGGCCGCTGCGCTCGGCTTCCGCGGCATCCATCATGCGCCCGGTCAAACACATATCCATGGCCTTCGACTTGCCGACAAAGCGCGTCAGACGCTGCGAGCCGCCCATGCCCGGCATGACGCCGAGCGTGATTTCCGGCTGGCCGAACTTAGCGGTTTCGGCCGCGATAATGAAATCGCAGGCCATGGCAAGTTCGCAGCCGCCGCCCAGCGCATAGCCGGCAACGGCCGCGATGATCGGCTTGCGTACGCGCTGCATGGCGTCCCATTTGGCAAAGAAGTCGTCGAGATAGTTGTCGACGTAAGAGCGGCTCTGCATCTCCTTGATGTCGGCGCCGGCGGCAAAGGCCTTTTCCGATCCGGTGATGACGATGCAGCCGATGGCGGGATCCGCGTCATAGGCCTTGAGTGCGGCCAGCACGTCGCGCGTCAGGCCGGAATTGATGGCGTTCAGTGCGGTCGGACGGTTCAGCGTGATCATCCCGACCTTGCCGCGCGTTTCCGCCAGGATCGTTTCATAGGCCATGCGTTCCTCCTGTTCGTTTGCCCGATGTCGCTCACCCATATCAGCGCTGGCAGCGCGGGCAATAGAAAGTGGAGCGGCCGGCTTGGGTGATGCGCTGCACAGCGCCTGTGCAGGATAGCCGAGGGCAGGGCGACCCCTCGCGATCGTAAACGGAGAAGGTGTGCTGGAAATAGCCGAGCGAGCCATCCGCCTGCCGGTGGTCGCGCAAGGTGGAGCCGCCAGCGGCAACAGCATCCGCAATCACGGTGCGGATCGCTTCGGCCAGGCGGCGGGTGCGAACGGTTTCCTTGCCCGGTTTGCCGGCGAGCGTGCCGGCCAGACGCTTCGGCGAGATGGCAGCGCGCCACAGCGCCTCGCAGACATAGATGTTGCCAAGGCCGGCAATCAGGTGCTGGTCGAGCAGCGCGGATTTCAGCGGCGTCTTCTTGTCCCTGAGCATGTCCGATAAGAGCAGGCCATCCAGCGCGTTGCCGGTGGGTTCGACACCGAGGCCGTTGAGCATGGGATGCTCATGCAGCGCGCCAGCCTCGGCCAGCAGCATGAAGCCGAAGCGGCGCGGGTCGTTATAGATCACGCGCGCGCAGCCCTCCGGGCGTTGGAGGTGAAACACGACATGATCGTGCTTCTCGTCCTTGGAGCGGGCGTAATGGAAGGTGCCGGGCACGTCCGGTTCCGGTTCGGGATCGCTTTCCTGCTCGATGCGAAACGAGCCGGACATGCCGAGATGGGCGATCACCACGGTTCCGTCGTCGAGATGGATCAGCAGATATTTTGCCCGCCGCGCCAGAGCATCGATCGTACGGCCTTGAAGGCGGGCGGCGAAATCCAGCGGCAACGGGAAACGCAGGTCGGGGCGGCGCAACTCCACTTGCTCGATCCGCGCGCCTTCCATCACCGGCTGCAATCCACGCCGGACGGTTTCGACTTCCGGTAATTCAGGCATGCGCGGCGATCTGCTGGAGGAAGGACGTGCCGGCAGGAACGGGCTCAAGGCCGAGATGCTCGGCAATCGTTTCGCCGATATCGGCATAGGTTGGGCGAACCCCGACGGATCCTGGCTTGAAACCTGGACCGATGCCGAGGATCGGCACGCGCTCGCGCGTATGATCCGTGCCGCGATAAGTAGGGTCGCAGCCGTGATCGGCAGTAAGGATCAGCATGTCGCCGGGTCGCAGCCTGTCCAGGGCTTCCGGCAAGCGGGCATCGAAGGCTTCGAGGGCGGCCGCATAGCCCGGCACATCGCGGCGATGGCCGAAGTTGGTGTCGAAATCGACGAAATTCGCAAAAACGAGATCGCCGTCTTGGGCATCATCCATCGCGCCGAGCGCCTTGTCGAACATCGCCATGTTGCCCGCGCCTTTGCGGGTTTCAGACACGCCGCGATGGGCAAAAATATCGCCGATCTTGCCGATGCCGATGACGCGGCTGCCGCGGTCCGTCAGCCGATCCAGCAAGGTGGCCTGGGGCGGCGGCGTCGCGAAATCGCGGCGATTGGGCGTGCGCACGAAGGTCTCGACGGCTTCACCGACGAAGGGCCGTGCAATGACACGGCCGATGTTGAGCGGGTCCACCAGGCGCCGTACGATGGCGCACAGCGTGTAAAGCCGGTCGAGGCCGAAATGCTCTTCATGAGCGGCGATCTGCAGCACGGAATCGACAGATGTGTAGAGGATCGGCTTGCCCGTTCGCACATGCTCCTCGCCGAAGGCATCGATCACGCCGGTGCCATCAGCATGACAATTGCCGAGAATGCCAGGTAGGTTCGCTTCCGCGATGATCGCATCGGTCAGTGCAGGCGGGAAGCTCGGCACCGTAGCGGGAAAATAGCCCCAATCGAAAAGAACGGGAAAGGACGCGATTTCCCAATGGCCGGAGGGCGTGTCCTTGCCGCTCGATGTTTCGGTCGCGGCACCGAAGAAGCCGAGGGTGCCGGCGGGCGGAAGGGCTTCGCCGTGCGACAGGGCGGATGCGTGAGCGAGACCAAGCGCATCCATGGTGGGCAAAAGAAGCGGGCCTTTGCGCAAGCCGGCCTGATCGCCATTGCCAGCCGCGCAGGCCGCCCGGATATGGCCATAGGTATCCGCGCCTTCATCACGATAGCGTGCCGCATCCGGCGCGCAGCCGATGCCGAAGGAATCGAGAACGAAGAGAAACGCGCGCGCCATGAAGCCGACCTTGATTGGCAACACAGATAGGTCAGTTCGCGGCCGGGCTCAAATGGTGTTGCGAATGGCGCATCAGCATCCGATGCAGGGGATGGTCGTGCTGCGGCGCGGACGCATGTAATAGGTCTCGCCCATGGAGAGGTGGTCGAAAGCGGCGCCGATGCCGAGCGCGCTTCCTTCTGCTGCGTGGAGCAACACCGGTTTATAGTTCAATGCCGCATCCACACGGATCACGAAGGTTCCCTCAACGCGCAGAAACTCGGGAACATCGACCTCGATGGCAGATACTGGCGCGAACTTTCCATCAGTCATTCTGCGTGACCAGGAGACCCTGCCCGTCAGCGCCCTCGTTTCTGTATTCCTTTGCACGTTGATCGCCGTAACCGTGATGACCGGCATGCTGCGATTGTACGGTTGAAGCAGCGAGTCGCCGATCTGCAGGATGCCGTCGACTTCACTGCTTGTAATCGCGTCCTGTTGCGTGACGAGATCGCCGACAAGTGTGCCCGCGCGGCCAAGCTTCTTGTTGGCTTCAATACCCTGCGAGATTTCCATGGTCATGAGATACATGCAAAGGAGGATTGGAACGACAAACGCGAATTCGATGGCCGCGGCGCCGCGTTGATCGCGGTTAAAGACGCTCGCCTTATCGCGCAACCGCTTGTAGCCGGTGGCTAGACCATGCCGACCCTCAATCATCGAACGGCTCGTTCTGCCAGGTCGCCGTGGCAAAGTGCAGGGTCTTGTTGTCCTTGAGGTTCGACATGGAACGGCTCATGAGGTCTGTGATGACCGGCCAGCGGTAAAACGTCCTCAGCATGTTCTTGGTGCCGGCTTTACCAACCTCTACCTTGAAGCCGCTTGTATCGATGTCGCCATCCGCGCCGATCTTTACCCGCAGCTTCGCTGCTTCCGCGAAGGTCGTGAATGTGCGCAGATCTACGGAGAGATTGGCGCTGCAATTGCCTGGTACGATGATGTTGATGCGGTCGCAAATATCGTTCTTCAGTTCAGCCTCGGTGAGACTCTTGATCTGGCCGGTCCGCAGCTTGCGGGCGATATCATCCGTCGCGTTGGCTAGAACCTGCTGGCCGGCAAAAGACAGGCAGCTTTCGAGAATGGCGAAGACTAGGAGCGAAAAGGGCAGCGCGAGCGCCACGAATTCGATCGCTGTGCTGCCGCGCTGATCTCGCAGGAAGCGGCTGGCAAGACGAAGCACGGCATTGGACTGGATTCGATGACGCAAGAACATGACCGTTTTGGTTTAAGCTTCTTCGCCGCTGCAAGACCTTGCATCGCCGTGAGCAACTTAAACGAACCCGATTGCTGTCTCGTTTTGGAAACCCGGAGAAACGTTCGGATTGTCTTTACCGAGCGCTAAGACAATGATCCAAATGAGTGCTTACTGACCGTTCAGCGCATTTTCCGACTGCAGCTCAGCTTCGTTGCGATAGGCGCCTTCGCAATAAGGCGTGCAGGATAGGGTCTGCATCTGAGAGCGACGGTAGACGCGAACCGAGCCGCTGTCTTGCCGGGATACCGTAACCTGCTGATCGACGATCGCTTGGCCTTCCTTGTCGAGCACGACGACGTTGGTCGAGCCAAAGCCCTTTCCGGTCAGCACGATCGTCGTGTCGTTTTGAACGGCGGCATCGACGATGGCTTCATTGCCGATCACGATCGTGTCGATCGCGCGCGCGACTTTGACGATCTTGGCCTGGTTCATCACCACCTGGAGGCCGGTATCGGCGCGCGCTGCAGCCGAGAAGCCGAGACAGATCATAGCCGACAGAAGCAGGGAGGCGACGGGGCGGCGTGTTGAAGGCAGCGACATGATCGTGTTCCGCGCGGAGATGCACGAAGAATGAAGGAGAAGGGTGAACGCGCGGTTAAAGCGCGCCCGCGAGAGTATAGACCGCGAAACAGGCGCTGATCCGTTTTTGATGTAGTACCGCAATTGTTTGTTAAGCGCGTCGCTTAAGCCGATCGCAACAGGTGCCTGCTAGGTTCAAGGCAATCGATCGACACGGCAGAACGTCGACGAGATGCTGTAACCACGTTGAGTAGGAGCTCAAACAATGTCGAAGATTTTTGCTCGTTTCGCCAAGGATGAATCCGGCGCAACCGCTATTGAGTATGGCCTGATCGCTGCGCTGATCGCGCTGGCAATCGTTGCGGGCGCGACCACGCTGGGCGGCAGCCTTAGCGAACAGTTTAGCTTTGTAGCTAAGAAACTGGACGACACACAGAAGCCAGCGGCGGCCCCTGCTGATTAATTCCTCCAATAGATTATTAGCTCGGGCCGCCTCAAAGGCGGCCTTTGCTTTTTTGACGTGAAGGGATGAAGATTAACAAGCATGCTGCAGACAGCAATCATCATGATCTTTCTTTTTTGCATGATCTTTGCAGCTGGAAGTGACATGCTTTCTATGACCATTGGGAACATGATTTCCATCGTTCTGGTTGCTGGGTTTGCGATCCTCGCGCCGCTCGCCGGCTTATCTTGGTCGGCCTACGGACTTCATCTCGCAGCAGGCATTATCATGTTGTTGGCCGCATTCACCCTCTTCGCTGTCGGCGCAGTGGGTGGCGGGGACGCGAAGCTCTTGACTGCAACCGCTCTGTGGATGGGTCCAAGTATTGCGCTGGCTAAGTATTTGGTTTGGGCAGCTATGCTCGGCGGGTTGCTGACGCTTGCGCTTCTGGCACTACGCTATTCCCCGCTCGCCCCCGCTGCCAGCAACACCAGGCTGTTGCGGCATGTGGCTGACAAAAATGCTGGTATACCGTATGGCATAGCGTTGGGCGCAGCAGGTCTGCTTGCGTCTCCCTATAGTCCCTTGGGCGCATGGGCCTTAGCTTCGATCTAGTCGTAGTGATCGAAAGATAATGCGGCCGTTAATTTGGTTATAAGCCTCTTGTTAACCATACTTTGACCTTTGCTCGTCAGTGTCTCGATCAACGCAGCTAAAGCGTTTGATCTAAGGCTCTGACGATGAACGCTTCACGTGTCATTATTCTCGGCGTTGCAGTCGTGGCAGCCATCGCTGCCGGCTGGATCGCCAAGAACATGGCTTCAGCAGCGCCGGAACTGGTTGCCGTTCAGCAGCCTGACCAGACGCCAGCGCTTGCTGTCGAGGACGTGCTTGTTCTCAGTGAAACCGTGCCGATGGGGTCGCCCATCGAAGGCCAACTGCGCTGGCAGGCATGGCCGAAAGATGCGGTTTCTGAAGGCTTCATCACGCGAACCGCCGAACCGGAGGCGTTGGAATCGCTGAAAGGCTCGATCGCGCGGGTCGAGATTTATGCGGGCGAGCCGCTTCGGCGCTCCAAGCTGATCGGACAGGGGCAAAGCTTCATGTCTTCGATCCTGCCGACCGGCAAACGGGCGGTTGCCACGCAGATTGCGGCCGACACGTCGGCCGGCGGCTTCATCCTTCCCAACGATTCCGTGGATGTCATCATGACGCGCCGCGCTTCGGCCGAGGGTGCGGGCGGCGAGGGTTTCACGACCGAAACCATCCTGCAGAACATCCGCGTTCTGGCGATCGACCAGGCCATCCAGGAAGACGAGGACGGCAAGCGGGTGAGGGTGGGCCAGACGGCCACGCTGGAACTGACGCCGCAGCAGGCCGAGATCATCACGGTGGCGCAGCAGATGGCCGATCGCCTGACGCTGGCTTTGCGGCCGATCACGGAATCGCAGGAACAGAACCTCGCCGAAGCCGACTACCTCGTAAACGGCACCGGCAAGCGCGGAACGGTCCGCCTGATCAAGTCGGGCGAAATTTCCGAACAGGGAGCCCGTCAATGATCGCTGCTGGCGCACCGTTTATGCGCAAAGAGGTGGGCCGGAAGACAGCCGCTGTTTTGGCAGCGCTGATGATGGTCTTGCCGGGAAGCCCAGGCGTCACCGTCGCTCATGCCGGCGGCGAAGTTGGCAGCAGTTACAGCCGTGGTCAGGCGATCAAGCTCGGCTTGAACAAGTCTTTCGTGCTGGAACTTGGCTCTGATGCCTATGACATTCTGGTCGCCAATCCGGCTGTCGCTGACGCGGTGACGCGTACGGCGCGGCGCATTTACCTGTTTGGCAAGAGCATTGGCCAGACCAACATCATCGTGTTCGGTTCCAATGGCGAGCAGATCGGCAGTTACGAGATTGCGGTCGAGCGCGACGTTGCAGGGCTTGAAGGATACTTGGAGCGCTTCATTCCGGGTTCAGACATCAGCGTCGAGCTTCTGAACGATAATGTCGTGTTGACCGGCACGGTGAACACGCCGCTGGATGCTTCGCGTGCCGCGCAGCTGGCAGGGGTCTTTGTCAGTGGTGGTGAAGCCACGACTGGCCAGTTTTCGCAGACGGCCTCTGGCGGAGATGCATCGGCCGGTGTGTCGATCAACAATCCCGATAGCTCGCGGCGCGGCAGCAAGATCATCAATCTGATCAAGATCGTCGGCGAGGATCAGGTCACGCTGAAGGTGACGGTGGCGGAGGTTAACCGCAATGTCATGAAGCAGCTCGGCGTCAACATCATCGGCCAGATGGACGGTGTTCAGTTCAATACGCTGAATGCGCTTGGGCAGACGGTTGTGGGCATAGGAAGCAATTTCCCCGATGGGGCCACAGGTCTAGGCCTTGGATCTGCCCTCCAGAGCACGTTGACAGCGATGGAACAGACCGGTGCCATGAAGACACTGGCTGAGCCCACTTTGACCGCCATCTCCGGAGAACAGGCCACATTTCGCGTCGGCGGTGAATTCAACGTTGTCGCCAATGTGACGAACGAGAACGGCGTCACAGTCCGGTCGATTGAGAGGATCGATTACGGCATCGGGCTTGAGTTTCTTCCGACCGTGCTTTCGCCCGGGCGCATCAGTCTCAAGGTGCGGACAACCGTTTCCGAACCGACGAACCAGAACGTCGAACAGGTTCAGGGTGAAAACATCCTGTCGCTTCGCAAGCGCTTGGCTGACACCACTATCGAATTGCCCTCTGGAGGATCGATGATGATCGCCGGCTTGGTGCAGGACGAGATGCGTCAGACGGTAAGCGCAACACCTGGCCTGTCGAAGATCCCAGTGCTCGGCACGCTTTTCCGCAGCCGTGAATTCACGCGCAACGAAACCGAGCTCGTCATCATCGTCACGCCCTATCTTGCCCGTCCCGTTGCCCGCAACGAGCTGGCAAAGCCGGATGACAACTTCAATCCTGCAAGCGATGGCACCGGCTTCTTTCTGGGCAAGGTCAATCGCGTTTACGGGACGATGAAGACCAACCTTCCTGATGGACGCTACCACGGCGTCGTCGGCTACATCTACAAGTGAGCAAGGGTCGCGCCGCCATGGCACTCCAGGCAATCAGCTTCGCGTCAAAGGTGCCGGGCCGGATGGCTGCGGCGTCGGCACTTCTTGCGGTGGTGCTGCTTTCGGGCTGCTCGACATCGGGGCGGGACTCGGTCACCGTCGGCGCCATCCCCGACGATTATCGCACCAATCACCCGATCATCGTGGGCGAGAAGGAGCGCAAGATCGATTTGCCGGTGGGCATGGCCGATCGCGGGATGACCGCGATGCAGCGCGCAGCACTCGAAGGCTTTCTCGCGCAGTACGATACGGATGCGCAGCCGACCGTGACGATCGTTGTGCCGAGCGGCTCGGCCAACGAGATCGCGGCTTCTAATGTGGCGCATGACATGTTTGCGGTTCTGCGCCGCAACGGCGTGCCGGCGCATCGTATTGCGACGGCCGCTTACCGGGCGGGAAGCGCGGAAACCAACGCGCCGATCCGCGTCTCATATAGTGCCATGCAGGCCTATACGCAGCCTTGCGGACGCTGGCCGAAGGATATCGGTGACACCACCGATAACAAGCACTACGCCAATTTCGGCTGCTCTTATCAAAACAATCTGGCGGCACAGATCGCCAACCCGGCCGACCTGCTCGGACCGCGCCGCTCCAGCGAGATCGACGCCGAGAACCGCGGCGTTGCGATCGGCAACTACAAGGGCAAGCAGACGCCCTTCACGCCAACCATCGACTACGACCAGAACTGACGGGCGGGACCGGCATCGATGACCAATCTCGCCTACGAAACGGACCTGTCGGAAAGCGATCACGATGCAGCGGCTTTGCGCGCGTTGCGGCCGATCCCGCGAATTTCGATCCAGGCGTTCTGCGAAACGGACGGGGTAGCTGGACCGATCACCCGCGCGGCCGAAGACCGGCGCATGGCGAAGGCGTATCTCAAGGTTCACATGGGCGGGATCGCCACCGCGCTCGACCTTTATCATACCGCGCCCACGCCCAACCTGATCATCCTGGAATCCAATCAGGAGCCGCGCGAGCTGATCGCGTCTTTGCGGCAGCTGGCGGATGTCTGCGATCCCAGCACGAAGGTCGTGGTTGTCGGGCATTACAACGATGTCTGGCTGTATCGCGAACTGATCCGCTCCGGTATTTCCGAATATGTCGTCGCGCCGATCTCGATGGCCGACATGCTGGCGGTGATTTCCGGCATTTTTGTCGACCCGGAAGCGGCACCGCTTGGCCGCTCCATCGCCTTTATCGGCGCAAAGGGCGGCGTCGGTTCGTCCACCATGGCGCATAATCTGGGCTGGGCGATCTCGACGCTGTTTGCGTCCGAGACCGTGGTTGCCGACATGGACCTCGCTTTCGGTACAGCCAATATCGATTTCGACCAGGATCCGGCGCAAGGGATTGCCGAAGCCGTTTATGCGCCGGAGCGCATCGACGAAGTCTATCTCGACCGGTTGCTGGCCCAGTGCGCCGACAAGCTCTCGCTTTTGGCCGCGCCCTCGACGCTGGAGCGGACCTATGATTTCGAGCCCGATGCTTTCCAGCAGATCATCGATACGGCCCAGCGCAGCGCGCCGATGCTGGTGCTCGATCTGCCGCATAGCTGGAACGGCTGGACCAAGACCACGCTGATGCAGGCCGATGAGGTGGTGATTACGGCGTCGCCGGAACTGGCCAATCTCCGCAACACCAAGAACCTCGTCGATACGCTGCGCACGCTGAGGCCCAACGACGCCGCGCCGAAGCTGATCCTCAACCAGGCCGGCATGCCGAAGCGGCCGGAAATTTCGCCGAGCGACTTTGCCGAACCGCTCGATCTCACGCCCTTGGCCGTCATCCCGTTTGATCCGCAATTCTTCGGAACGGCGTCCAACAACGGCCGCATGCTTGGCGAAATGGATCCCAAGCACGCCACTGTGCAGATCCTTAACGATATTGCCCACATTCTGACCGGCCGCAGCGAGATCAAGCCGCGCAAACGCGCAGGCCTAGCTGATCTTCTCGGACGGTTGAAGAGCGCAAAGAAGTAAGCGCCGAGCGTTTTCAAGGCGTGGAGTGAAAGCCGATGTTCGGTAGACGAGGCAATGATGGCGGTGTCCGGGACCTCCCGGATTTTCGCCCG
>NZ_DAMBUH010000100.1:0-12023 GCF_032053605.1 Tianweitania sp. | reverse complement strand
CAACAAGACTGCCGCCACCGACCGCAACTGGGGCACCCGCTCAGGCGCGGGCGTCGAGCGCATCGGCTACGGCGAAACCGACTCCGGTCGCGGCGCCGGCCGAGGCTCCGTCAAAACCCGCACCATCGAAGGCGAACTCATCGCCAAATCCACAATGGACACCCCGTCGGCCTTCTCAGTGGGCGACCGGGTGTTTCATCAGAAGTTCGGCAACGGCAATGTGGCCGCCATCGAGGGGAACAAGCTGACGATCGATTTTGACAAGGCTGGGCAGAAGCGCGTGCTGGATGGGTTTGTGACTGGGGTTTAGGGGAGTTGGCTAGTTGCGGAAATCTAACGGCACGCCTCTTCAAGCAACTTCACATGAGCCGCATATTTAAATATTTTCCCCCTGGGCCTGGGCACTATATCGACATCAGTAAAATCGTCGATGAGAAGCTGGTCGTGTGTAAATAGAAGCCTGCAACCGCTTGAAAGCGCTAGGGCCACAATATGAGGATCATCTGATCGCAGCTTTGCATTGCAACTGTCCTCAAGAGGATCAACCTCTACGTCCATAAGAACGCCTGCTAACTGCAGCTGCTGAAGTAAGCCGCCTAAGGCGGTTTTGGCCAGTTCTTCTTTATGTTTCCCCCCGGTGACGCACGGTAATTTACCAGAAATTATAAACTTTAGTAAAATAGCGCCGTCAGCGTCAGATGACTTTACCCTGTGGGCACAGTTTGCGTCTATAATAATGGTCACAGGGTCAGCCCTAACGAACGAGCTTGCTCTCGCAGGAAGAAATTTCTGTAGCCTTTAGGAGGATTATTGATAATCCCATCCGACGTTATACTCATCTGTATAATGTCGGTATCTAGTTCATTCCTTCGAAAGTAGAGCAGATTTACATAAGGAGATACACTAACGTCCTTCTGGTCTCGTACATCCATCCTAATCCGGTCTATAACGTGGTCGCTATGCGTTTCCATAAACACGGTATGTCGCTTGTCCTTAGACGAACGGAAGATAAAGGAAGCGAGCTCCGCCTGTGCCTGAGGATGCAGATGAACCTCTGGTTGCTGAAAAAGAAAAGTGGCGGAGCTATCTCTTACCAATATCTCGTAGATGATCGGCAGAGCTTGGCTTACACCATATCCAACATCGACAATGGAACTTTTGCTCTTCCCAACTGAGACGGTAAGTTGAAAGGGTCCATTCTTCCTCTTCTCTAAGTGACGAACATTTATACTGGAAAAGAGGCCCGATGCTTTTCCGAAGCTGTTCAGGCCTGCTTGAACACGCTTCCATTTTTCCTCATCAAAGGCACTCATCTGAGCCAGCAAGATGGGCGCATTATCGCCCTCCGTCGTAGGCGAAATGTCCGCAGGATTGTAAATTCGCTTCGGCTCAGTTCGAACTGGAGCAGTAGCGTATACTTCGCTGCTTATTTGCGATTGCGCTGCAGTGAAATATGCAGCTAGTTGTGCCATGTCGCTTTCGACGGCGCTAGTTTCGCTTGCTGGCTGTCTCTCCTGACGACTGATTGTAAATATCAAATCAGTAAACATATATCTTAAGAAAGAAAAGTTCAGTCCAAGTACATCTGCACCGCCGAACCTTGAACCTTCAATTTGGCGTGCTTCATCCATCGCAGGAGTTTTAACTGAGAATGTAGGCTTACCTCCAGGAAAGGTCATATGTACCCGGTAATTTCCAGAACGGAATGTAAGGGCGGACAACCTTGGTTGCGATCGGTAATTCTCGAAAGCGACGTCAATCTGATATGAGCGCGAGGCCTCTTCAGGTTTGCGCTTTGCCGGATGTGGATACACGTAATCGCGTGCACTCACGATCTCAGATGGCGAAATTTCACCGCGGACTGAAAACGCAATTACTGGCGCTCGACCAAATCGCCCTCCACGTCGATGAGCAATGTCCTCGAAAGAACCTAGAAAATAAGGATACCTATTAAACGAATTGTCCACGGAACCGCCAAAAAGTCCGAAAACAAATCTAATTGCCGCAAGAAATGAGGTCTTTCCAGAACTATTCTCTCCCACAAGGAGATTTATTGCCTTTATATCAATATAGTCTGTTTTGTGAAAACTTCTAAAGTCACGCAGTGAAATCTGCATTTTGAACTCTCAACATCCGCGTTCTCGGAGCGATGCACTTTGAAATGCACCTCTTACATGAGCTGTATAGAGGTTAAGCAGGTTTGAGAAGCACTTTGCGCACGTACTAACCAGCATGTCACATCTGTCCTCAAAGGGCAAAAGGAAGCTGAAGCGCACGCACCCACCCGTAGGTCCATGCTTGACCACCTCGGCGTGGGTTACTGGGATGAGCCACCACATTTAATGGTTCGGCATGGATCCTCGGGTCAAGCCCGAGGATGACGAAGCTGTGGATCCAGTCCTTTCATTCTCCCCTGTGGAGCCCGAAGGGCGGGGGAGGCCCGTGACACGCCCGGGCGGTGGCTGAGCGCAGCGAAGTCGGATGAGGGGTGTTCCAGCTGGGCAATGAGGTGGATAAAAATCCTTTATCCGTTTCGTCGCTACCCGCCGCTCCCCCGTCTCCCACAAGGGAGAAGATCATGCACCCGACCTTCGTGCCAATTTCTTATCCACGCCCCTCCCCACTCCCCCTATCCTCCACCCATCGCCCTCATTGGGAACTCTGGTGCGCACCGGGGATCAGAGGAGGGCGGCGGTGTCCGGGCTGGTTGCGCTGCGGTAGCGCGATCTGGAGGTAATCAGTCCTCTCCAAGCCCGGGCCACGAGCCGGTTCAGCCTGTTTCGGACCTTTCCAGGGGGAGAGCCATCCGAACAGCCTACCGGTGCCGCGGCAAGCGCACCGACGGACGCGAAACCACCCGCGCCGTACAAACTATCATCAAAGGCGCGGGGTTTCGCGTCCGCTTCCCAAGCAACCAGCGCGGGAAGGCGGAAACCTGTGTCTGGTGGTCAAGCGCAAAGACAATCAACGCGCGGCACACTGGAGGTCCGGCACAAGTGCACAGCGGAAAGGACGGCGAATGCAAGCAACCCGATGCGCGCCCTTCCCTACCGTCCTAAAACTTTCGCGGCCCGCCCGGAACCGGACTGCAACAGTTCTGTTTCCCGTTCCTAAAACAACAAAAAGCATACAGGGAATGGCAGTGACGATTGCTGAGGATACGCTCCTTGTTCTCGCCCCTCCGCAGATGGACCTGGCGCGGTCGGAACAGCTGCTTCATCAGAATGGCGTGAAGCATTATCGTTGCGAGGATGTGGCCGAACTCGCCGCACTCGCACCCATGGCGGGCGGTGCCATGGTGTCGGAAGACAGTCTCGTCGGGGTGGATACCGGCGCGCTCGTGCGCATGCTGGAAGGCCAGCCGCCTTGGTCGGATTTTCCGTTCCTGATGGTGGTCGAGCGCAACGACGACGCCGACGACGATGAGCGCCTGGAGCGCTTCGCCAAGCTCGGCAACGTCACCTTCGTGGAACAGCCCTATCTGCCATTCTGCTTCATCGGCAATGTGAAAACCATGCTGAACAGCCGCCAGCGCCAATATCGCGCCCGCCGCCAGTTCGAAAACATGGCCCGCGTCGATCTCGACCTCGCTTCCGGCCTGGAGCGCCAGCGCCTGCTGGTGCGCGAGCTGCATCACCGGGTGAAGAACACGCTGGCCACCGTTCAGGCCTTGATGAGCTCCACCGCGCGCTCCTCGCTTACCGTGGAAGAATTCCGCCAGGCCCTGCTCGGCCGCATTTCAGCGATGGCCCATGTCCACGAGGTGCTGACCGAAGACAAATGGCAGGAAGCGCCGCTCCGCGCGCTCTTCGCCTCCCAGCTCGAGCCGGAAGCTGGCCCCGACTTCAAGGGTGAAGCCAGGATCGACGGTCCGGACATCAAGATCCCCTCCCACCTCGCCGTCCCGCTCGGCATGGCTGTGCATGAGCTGACGATCAACGCGCTGAAATACGGCGCCCTGTCTCAAGCCGGCGGCACGGTCGCCGTGTCATGGGAAGTGGAAGCGGCACCTGAGCGCATGATGCTGCGCATCGAATGGCGCGAAGAAGGCGGCCCGCCCACCCCCGTCCCGCGCCGACGCGGCTTCGGCTCGCAGTTCCTCGAACGCGTTCTGCGCCAGCAGGCTGCCGCTGATGTCGAGCTGAACTACCATCCAGCCGGCCTGCAGGTCATTATCCACATGCCCCTGCCCGAACGCACGTCCTTCCACCTCTTTACGGACGCGTGATAGGATCGCTTAAGCCGTGCGGGCTTCCCACTTCTCAAGGAAGTCCGTGATCGAAAGCGCCTGCATATCAGGAATGGCCTCGAACAACTGTTCTTTGGGCCAATCCCCCCAGCCGAGCCGCTCGATCCGCTCCGCGATCGCCGGCTCGAACCGCCGCCGCAGCACTTTCGCCGGCACGCCAGCCACGATCGTGAACGGCGCGACATCCCGGCTTACCACCGCATTCGCCCCGATCACCGCGCCGTTGCCGATCGTCACCCCGGGCAAGATCACCGCGCCGTGACCGATCCAGACATCGTGCCCGATCACCACCCGAGCCTGCGCCCGGCGATTGCGCACCGACTGGTCCACGCCAAGAAAGCGGAAGAACTCGTTCGGCCGGTAACTCACCTTGTGGCTCGTGATCCGCTCGATCGGATGCGCAAGAGCATTGATCCGCGTGTTGGAAGCAATCGAACAGAACTTGCCGATCGTCGCATGCGCCCCCTCCGCATGGCGCTCGAAATAGCTGTAATCGCCCACGGTCACATCCCGCAGGATCACCCGTTCCGCAAACACCACATGCCGACCAAGCTTGCAGCCCTTCAACTCCGCGCTCTGGTGAAAGCGCGGTTCATCGGCAATAAAGCGGAGGTCTTCAGGTTCAGCCATCCGCCTGCTTTACAGAGCCGGATGGCAATCAGGCAAGGATCAGGGCTTGCCCTTGCTCCACGTCACGTTTTGCCCGTAGAGCGGAACGGTCGAGATCGCCATCTTGGCCGACCCATCCTGCACCTGGCGCGAATGCGAAAGGTAGATCAGTGTGTCGTTCTGCCGGTCATAGATCCGCTTCACCATCCGCTGCTTCCAGATCAGGCTTATGCGCTGGTCGAACACTTCCTCACCGCCCTTCGAAAGCTCAATGTCGCCGACCGTAATCGGCCCGGTCTGACGGCAGGCAATGGAGGAATCGGACGGATCCTCGAACCAATTGCCCTTCTTCAGCCGGTCAAACAAACCGCGCTCGAAATAGGAAACATGACAGGTCACCCCCGACACTTTCGGGTCGGTAATTGCCTCGACGATGATGTCGTTGCCAAGCCAATCGACGCCCACCTTGCCGACTTCGTCAGCCTGAACAACAGGCGCGAATCCGACGATCGCGATCAATGCGGCCGCAGCAATTGCACGAAACGACATCCGGATTCCTTTGTTCAACATGGACCGGCCTGAAAATGGTGCATCCAAACACAAGTGCAAGCGCTACAGCGGCAAGATGCACCTTTCCGCAACACGCGGGAATGGCTATCAAGTCGCATGCGCCCGCTCGTGCCCACCTCTGCCGCCCCGCTCCGCCTTCTGGCGGCTTTGCTGGTTGCAGCTACAGTGACCGGGCTGAGCTTTGCGCTTTGGATGGACAAGGGTCCGGCCATCTTCATGGCGCTCGTTCAATCGGGCATGTCCTGGTGCTTTTGATCCAAAATGAAGGAGTTCGTCGATGATGCGCGTCATCCTCATTGCCGCTGCCGTGCTTGCGGCAGTTGTCGTGGGCATCGGGTCCTTCGTGATCTATCAGGGCGCTGCGAGCACTGAAGCGCGCGCCTTCGGCGATCCGTTCACGCTGGTGGATCAGGACGGCAAGCCGGTGACGGAAGCCGCCTTCCGCGGCCATCCCTCGGCGGTCTTCTTCGGTTTCACCCACTGCCCGGAAGTCTGCCCGACCACCTTGTTCGAGATGGATGGCTGGCTGAAAACGCTGGGCGATGAGGGCAAGAACATCCGCGCTTACTTCGTTTCGGTTGATCCCGAGCGCGACACGCCGGAGATCATGAAGTCCTATGTCGGCAACGTGTCTGACCGGATCGTTGGCTTGACCGGTGAGACGGCCAAGGTGGAAGCCATGGCAAAGTCCTTCGGCATCTACTTCCGCAAGGTCCCGCTGGAAGGCGACGATTACACGATGGATCACACGGCGTCCGTTCTGCTGCTCAAGCCCGACGGCGACTTTTTCGGCACCATCGCCTATGAGGAAAACCCGCAGGCAGCCATTGCCAAGCTGAAGCGGCTGGCGGGCGCCTGATGGTCGATCAAGTCAGGTTGTTTTTCGTCGGCGAAGGCAGACCCGTTCGCGATCTTCACCGCCAACTGGAAGCCGTGTTCGAGGAAGACGGCTATCCCATCGCGATGGTCGAACTGGACGAAGCCGCCGATCGTCACGAGATTTCCATCTATGCCGACGCCGAAGACGAGACGGCCGAAGAGCGCATTCGATCAGCCGCTCCCGACCTCTCGATCAACCGAGAGGAACTGCCGGAGATCGATTGGGTCACGGCTTCGCTACAGGGACTGAAGCCGGTGCGCGCCGGCCGCTTTCTCGTTCATGGCCATCATGATCGTGACCGGCTGCAGCCCAGTGACATCGGCATCGAGATTGAAGCGGGTCTTGCCTTCGGCACCGGCCATCATGGTACGACAGCTGGCTGCCTGACCGTGATCGGCGAGGTGGTCCGGCGCGAAAATCCGCGCTGGATGCTGGACCTGGGAACCGGAAGCGCAGTTCTCGCTATCGCCATGGCTAAGCTGACGCGACGCCGCGTGCTTGCGACCGACATCGATCCGGTTGCCGTGCGGGTTGCAGTCGAAAATGCGCGCCTCAATCAGGTCGGGGATCTTGTGCGCGGCGAAACCGCGATCGGCTTTGCACACCGCGCCATCGCAGCAGCGGCACCTCTCGACCTGATCGTCGCAAACATCCTGGCAAAGCCGCTGATGCGGCTTGCGCCCGAAATGCGCAATCATCTCGTGCCGGGCGGATCGGTGATCCTGTCGGGCATTCTGCAGCGTCAGCGCAACGCCGTCATTGCCGCCTATGTCGCGCAGGGCTTCCGGCACATTCGCACCCTTCCGCTTGAAGGCTGGGTCACGCTTCACCTGAAGCGCTGAAACAAAAAAGGCGACCTTTCGGCCGCCTTTTGCATTCCATGAGCAGTTCTCAGTAACCCGCGGAGATGCTCCGGCGAGCCAGCACGTCGGCGCGGGTGCGGCCGTTCTTGGCTTCGAAAGCATCCACCACGCGCTGTGCTTCACGGAAGCGTGCGTCCATCAGAGCGTTGAGGGCGTTGCGGAAGAAGCCACGCTTAGCGGTCTGTGCAGTCATCTCAATCTCCATGCGTTTGTGTTCTGAGGAGAAAGGTAAGCTGCACTGACCTACTTTGCCATGCCGAATTGTGCATGGCAGCAATGTCGTTTTGCAATGCACAAAAACAACCTGCTCATCTTTGCACCATCCGGCTCGCCGACGTGCTAAGAACACGCTGCATCATCAACAGAGCGCATCATGTTTCAGTCTTTTGAATC
Organism: Tianweitania sp.; assembly: GCF_032053605.1. NCBI lineage: Bacteria > Pseudomonadati > Pseudomonadota > Alphaproteobacteria > Hyphomicrobiales > Phyllobacteriaceae > Tianweitania > Tianweitania sp. The sequence goes on along the minus strand of NZ_DAMBUH010000100.1, from coordinate 4,459 downwards.
GCTAACCGACCCCTCCCAGGGCAGAGAGCGCGTCGCCAAGCTGCGCCGCCTGATGGAAGAAACCGGCATGGACGGCTTCCTCGTTCCGCGGGCAGACGAGCATCAGGGCGAATATGTTCCGCCTCGCGCAGAACGCCTTCAATGGTTGACGGGCTTCACAGGTTCGGCCGGGATCGCCCTGATCCTTCGGGACAGCGCCCTGATCTTCGTGGATGGTCGCTACACGCTGCAGGTACGTAAGCAGGCTGATCCACAAACCTTCACCTTCGAAAGCCTAGTGGATTCGCCGCCGCCAGTTTGGATCGAGCAGAATCTGGAGCGTGGAACGCGCCTCGGCTTCGACCCCTGGCTGCATACAGTGGCGGGAGTCCGGTCCTTACGACAGGCTGTTGAACAACGTGGCGCATCCCTAGTCGCCGTCGACAACCTCGTTGATCTGATCTGGGAAGATCAGCCGGAACCGCCACTTGGCCGCACTGCGATCCAGCCGGAAGCCTTCGCCGGTGAGTTGGCCAAAAACAAGCTGCCTCGGCTGGGAGCCCGCGTGCGCGACATCGGTATCGACGCCACCGTGCTGACTGACCCTTCCTCCGTGGCATGGGCCTTCAACATCCGCGGCAGCGATGTGCTCCATACGCCGCTCGCTCTCAGCTTTGCCATTCTGCCGGCGGAAGGTCTGCCGCAGTTGTTCATCGATGAGCGCAAGCTCGACATCGAGACCAAAGCCTACCTCACGCAGCTCTGCGATCTGCGGTCGCCGACGGACCTGGAAAGCGCTCTTGCCCAGCTTTCCAAGAACGCCGTTATCGGCCTCGATTTCGGTCTTGCCGCCGAGAAGCTGCGCCTGATCGTGGAAGACAATGGCGGTCGGGTCGTGCCGCTTGCCGATCCCGCGCGCCTGCCCCGCGCCACCAAGAACGCAGCCGAGCTTGAAGGCAGTCGTGCCGCCCATCGCCGCGATGGCGCGGCCATTGTGAACTTCCTGCATTGGGTGGAACAGCAGCAGGGCGGAAAGGTCGACGAAATCACAACAGTCGAGAAGCTGGAAGGTTTTCGTCGCACGGCAGGCGATGAAGCGCAGATGCCCCTTCGCGACATTTCCTTCGACACTATCTCCGGTTCCGGGCCGAATGGCGCCATCATGCATTATCGCGTGACCCGCAAGACCAACCGCGTGCTCGAACAGAACGAGTTGTATCTCGTGGATTCCGGTGCGCAGTATCAGGATGGCACCACCGACATCACCCGCACCACCATCATCGGCACGCCGACGGCGGAGATGATCAGGCATTACACGATCGTGCTGAAGGGCCTGATCGCAATTTCGCTGCTGCGCTTCCCGGCAGGAACGCGCGGTTGCGACATCGATGCGGTGGCGCGCCTGAACCACTGGAAGGCCGGGCTCGATTTTGCCCATGGCACCGGCCACGGTGTGGGCTCCTACCTCGCCGTGCATGAGGGGCCGCAGCGCATCGCCAAGACTGGCACGGAAAAGCTCCTGGCCGGCATGATCCTGTCCAACGAGCCCGGTTATTACAAACCCGGCTCCTATGGCATCCGGCTGGAAAACCTGATCGTGGTGGAAGCAGCTGCCGACGTCGATGGCGGCGACATTCCGATGCACAGCTTCGAAACGCTGACGCTCTGCCCGTTCGAACGGCGGCTCATCGACCCGAGCTTGCTGACGCCGGATGAGCAAAGCTGGCTCGACACTTATCACGCCTGGGTTCAACGCGAGCTGGCCTCGCTCGTTTCCGGCGACGCAGCCAAATGGCTGGAAGAAAAAACGCAGCCGCTCGAAGGCTGATCAGGCCAGCCAGTGCCGCATGGCGATCAGCACTGCGGCACCGGCCACGAAGCCGATGAACATCGGCGCACGCAGGCAAACAAACGCGGCGACCAGCAGGGCCGACCATTCGGCCGGACCGCCATTCATGGCAGCAGGCGCAACCAGCGTCGTCAAAACAGCTGCGGGCACGGCCTCAAGCCCTGCCTGAACACGCGGATGGATGCTGTCAAAGCGCGAAAGAACAATGTGGCCACCGATGCGCGTCAGATAGGTCGCCAGGCCGCCGAGCAGGATGATCCAAAGATTGACGCTCATGATGTCGCCTCCTCGACTGCAGCCGCTTCGAGAGGAACGGCCGCCCTTGGCGGCAAAGCTGCGGCCAGCAGGATACCTGCGAGCGCGCCGATGCTGACGTGCCAGGGCGAACCAATGGTGCGATAGGCAATCACCGATACGACAGCACTGACCAAGACGACAGGAAGCCAGCGGGGTCGTTTTCGAAAGCCCATGACGAGGCCGAGAAAATAGATCGACAGCAGGAAATCGAGCCCGATGGCATGCGCGTCCGGCATGACCTGGCTACCGAACTTGGCTCCGATCCAGGTCATCAAGATCCAGGAACAATACATCGGCAGCGACATGCCGGCATACCAGATGATCGAGATCCGCTTGCCGTTTTCGACCCGACGCTCAGACTCGGCAAACACCGGATCAACCAGGAAAAAGAAGGCGGCGGCTTTTTTCAGTGGTGACCAGTGCGGCACATGCTGACCGATCGCCGCGGAATAGAGCACATGACGAAAGTTGACGGCAAAGATCGAAAACACGATCAGCCACGGCGCAACATGCTGGCCGAAGAGCTCGATGCCCACCATCTGGCTGGCTCCGCCATACACGGCCGCACTCATCAAGACGGCTTGTGCAACGCTCAGGCCATTTTCAACGGCCATCGCACCGAACAAAACCGCAAAAGGGGCCGACGCCACGAAGATCGGCACCCCGGCTCGCACACCCTTCCAGAGGTCGTCAAGACGATCGCTCGACACGGATGTTGCTGACATCGGCTGGACCCTGGCAAGGAAGACTTGGCTCCGCGCTTAGGTGAAATGCCACTGCGCGTCACACGAATTCCATTGATCCAGCCTTCAACCGCCCCCTTTATCGCCCGATGCGCTCGAACCACTGATCTTCGGTAATGACCTCGATGCCAAGCTCGGTCGCGGTCGTGAGCTTTGAACCCGCACCCGGACCTGCCACAACCAAATCCGTCTTCTTGGACACAGAGCCAGCCGCCTTGGCGCCGAGTTCCTCCGCCATCGCCTTGGCTTCGTCACGTGACATGCGCTCCAGCGAGCCGGTAAACACGATCGTCTTGCCCGCGACCGGCGAGGAAGCCGGCACTTTCACGCGCTTGTTCACGGTCGAAACCCCGGCATCGAGCAGCGCCTGTACCGCGCGTCGATTATGCTCCTCCTCGAAGAAGTGGATCAGCGACAAACTCGCGACCGTGCCGATGTCGCTGTCGCGCGACAAGCCGAGATAGGCCTCACCGGGCCGCCCTGCCTTCGCCGCCGCAAGACCAGCGCGGATGCCGGCCTCATCGCCAAAGCGCTCGCGCAAGGCCACGCGCTGCTTGGCCGAAAGCCCAAGCTCGCCGTCCTTTGTAGGCAACCATAGCGGATCGCTGAGCTTGTCCTCTCCCACCTCCATCAGGCGCTCGAAACTCTTCGCGCCGATGCCTTCCAGCGCGTTGAGCTCCGCCCAAACCTCACTTGCTTGACTGTCGCGCGCAGCATCGATTCCCTGGATCAGTCCCCGCACATCATCAAAGTGCCGCGCCAGAGCCTTCGCCGTGGTTTCACCAATCTCGGGAATGCCGAGCGCGAAGATGAAACGATCAAACGCGATGCTGCGCCGATCCTCGATCGCAGCCAGCAGATTGTCGATCGCCTTGGATGTTTCAGGCTTCTTCGCAGCCTTCTTGGTCTCCGCGTCCACGCCACGCCGTGCATCCGAAAGCGCCTGGCGCCGCTGTTCAAGCGCGGCCTTTAGCGGCTCGAACTCGAGCTTGAAGATATCGGCAGGCTCATGCACCAGGCCGGCATCGAACAGCGCCTCGATATAGGTTTCGCCAAAGCCCACGATGTCGAAGGCATGGCGTGACACGAAGTGCTTCAGCCCTTCACGCCCCTGCGCCGGACATGTCAGACCCGCCGTGCAGCGTCGCACTGAATCGAGCCGTCCAGTCCGTGGATTGATCTCGCGCACCGCCTTCGAGCCGCATACCGGGCATTGCTTGGGAAAGTCATACGGCTCCGCTTCGGCCGGCCGCTTCTCCAGTACCACATCCACGACCTGCGGGATCACGTCGCCGGCACGCTGGATCACCACCGTGTCGCCGATGCGAATGTCGCGTCCTTCGCGGATCGGATTGCCGTCGGAGTCTCTGCCCTCGATATAATCTTCGTTGTGCAGAGTGACGTTCGACACGACAACGCCGCCCACCGTCACCGGCTGCAAACGCGCCAGCGGCGCCAGCTTGCCGGTGCGCCCGACATTGATGTCGATCGCCTGCACCGTTGTCGTCGCGCGCTCGGCCGGGAACTTGTGCGCGATCGCCCAGCGCGGGCTGCGCGACACGAAGCCGAGTTCGCGCTGCTGTTCGAGATC
>NZ_DAMBUH010000099.1:11752-12027 GCF_032053605.1 Tianweitania sp. | reverse complement strand
CGGCTTTCGGGTGATTGGGGAAGGGCAACCAGCAGCGCCTGCTCGCCGACGCCCAGCCCACGCGGCTCTCGCCCGAACCACGCTAGCGAAGCGGAGCGGATGCCCTCCAGATTGCCGCCATAAGGCGCGAGCGTCAGGTAGCGTTCAAGGATTTCGCGCTTGCTCAAGCGCCGCTCGATCTGCAAAGCGCGAACTGCCTGCTTGAGCTTGGCCCCCATCGACCGCTCTTCGCGCGGCTCCAGCAGGCGAGCGAGCTGCATTGTGATGGTCGACCC
>NZ_DAMBUH010000099.1:0-11681 GCF_032053605.1 Tianweitania sp. | reverse complement strand
TGCCATGATGATCCCAGAAGCGGCGATCCTCATAGGTCACCAGCATCTCGATCAAAGCCGGATCGACCGTATCGAGATCGACCTTCAGCCGCCAGCGGCCATCGGGTGCCGCAAAGGCGCGCAACAGGGCGCCGTTTCGGTCGACGACTTCACGCGACACAGCAGGTGGCGCATCGAGCGGTGGCGGATAGGCGCGGTCGAGCGCAAGCAGACCCTGCCAGGCGCCGACTGCCAGACCAGCGGCGAGGCCAAGCCCGATCGTGAGCTTGCGCGAAACCCGCATATCAGGGTGCCTTGACCTCCATCATGCCGCTCGCCGTCCGCGCCGAGAACTCCGGCCGGTACATGTCTTCGACGCTGGCGGCAGGATGGGCATAAACTCCCTGCGTTACCGCGCGCACGACATAAGCGACCGAGACCTCGCGCGGGCTATCCTCCGTACGGTTGAAGGCGGCCACGAAGCGGTCGTCGCGGAATTCGAGATGCGCGGTTTCCGTTTCTTCCAGCCAGTCGAAGTTGGACAGGCCGGCGCTGTTGACGACCGACGGATTGTCGATCTCGAAGCCGGCCGGAAGCAGGTCCGTGACCAGCACGCGCGAGGGCCAGGCATTGTCTTCGCGCATCTTCAGCACGACCACGAAGCGCTGGTTCTGCTCGACCTCGCTGGGGTTCACCGGCTGGCCATCCAGCGCAAAATAGCTGCGCTCGATCGCAAAGCCGTTGCCACCGGCTGGTAGCGGCTGGACCGGAGGAGCGACAGCAGTGACGACGGCATCCACGGGCGCTTTGCCGTTATTGGTGATCGTGACAGGCTGGTCCTGCAACACGGTGCCGTCCAGGCGCTGCGAATAGCCGCCGTCCTGCGGAGTTCCATTAATGTCGAGCTTCATGCCGCCGGTGGAGGCTACAACGGCCCGAGCCGCCAACGTCATCCAGGCTTCTTCCTGGGTGCTGGTGTAAGACCGAGTGTTACGCTCCTTGGCAACGAGGCTGATCATCTGCGGCATGAAGGCCGGCGACGGTTTGGTTTCCGCAGCAAGCGCCAGCATGGCCGCGCCGTCTCGCAGGTCCGAACCGTAGTCGGAGCGATAAAGCTGGTTTTCCGAACTCTCGCTCGCCAGCCGGAAAGCCGAGCCGAAGGCTGCTTCCGCCCGATTGGTGTCGCCGTAAAGGGCCAAGGCGGCACCCAATTGCGCACGCGCCATCGGTGTCTTGAACTCTTCGATGCGGGTATCGGCATAATAGCGAAGATCGCCGATTGAGGCCTTCTTGTTCCGGGCAAGGACATAGAAGGTGTAAGCGATCTCGCTGTCTTTCGACTGCAGGTCGACATCGTAAGCCACGGAATTGCCGAGGCTCTGGACGGCCAGCATCATGGCCTGCGCCGGCACTTCATAGCCCTGCTCACGTGCCCGCGTCAGGAAGTCGGTGACATAGGCGTCGAGCCACAGGTCGCCGTAGCCCGGACCCCAAAGGCCGAAGCTGCCGGAAGACGACTGGTACGACAGCACCCGTGCAATGGCATCCTGGATGCGACCCTTGATGGCTGGATCATCCGGGATGCCGGCAGCCTTTGCGAGCTCCGAAAGGTAGAGGAGCGGCATGGCGCGGCTCGTCGTCTGCTCGGCGCAGCCATAAGGATAGCGGTCGAGCGTCATGACCAGCGAGGCCACGTCAAACGCCGCGTTCGGTGTCACGCCGATCGAAACACTGGCACCGTCGAGGATCGAGGAGGCCAGCAATTCGCGATCCACCGTCAGGCTTGCGCCCGGTGCGAGCGAGACGACGTTGCGTGTGGTAACCGGCGCGTTGGATGGCCGCAGCGGCAGGAACAGTTCCTGATCGATCTGCGTGCCATCGGGATGGCGCAGGCTAACCATGATCCGACCATCGCCCGTTTGCATGCCGGTCAACGGCACCTTGACGGTGGCCTTGCCACCTGCGGCAAGCTCGATCGGGTTTGATCCCGCATCGGCAACGATCTGGTCGTTGGTGGTGACGTCCAGCGTCCAGCTGCCAGCCGGACCATCGGTGTTGGCGAGGTCGAGGCGCAGTTCGGCTGCATCGCCAGGCGTCAGGAAGCGGGGCAGGCCGGCCGTGATCACCACCGGATCCCGGACGATGACGTCCTTTTCGGCATGGCCGACGGCATCTTCGGTCCAGGCCACAGCCATGACGCGAACGGTGCCGTTGAACTGCGGCAGGTCGAACGAGACCTCCGCCTTGCCTTCATCGTCGAGCTTAACAGGGCCAGAGAAGAAGGCGACGAGCTTTTCCTTCGGCGGGTTGCCGCGCGATGTCACGTCGCCGCCGTCACCACCGGTCCGGATGCGACCGGTAGCGCCGAGCGAACCATCGATCAGGCGGCCGTAAAGGTCGCGGATTTCCAGTCCGAGCTGGCGCTGGCCGTAGTACCAGCCTTCGGGATCCGGCGCCTTGTAGCTGGTCAGGTTCAGGATGCCGACATCCACGGCGGCCACAGTGATGTAAGCTTCCTTGTCTGCAGCACCCGGTACGGAAACCGGGATCACCAGTGGCGAGCGCGGGGCGCTCTTTTCCGGCGTGTCGAGGGCAATGTTGAGCTTGCGCTCGGCCGGATCGACCGCCAGCCACTTGATGCCGATCGCGCGCATCGGCAGGCGGCTTTCGGCTGCTTCGCCTGGACGGAACAGGGTGGTGGTCACATAGGCACCCGCACCAAAATCTTCGGTCACCGGCACGTCGATCGTGGTGCCGCCTTCCGGAACCGACGCGGTAATGGTGGACACCAGGCGCTCGGAGCCGACTGTAATCAGCGCCTCACCGCCAAAACGCGGCGTGACTTGCAGCTTGGCGGTATCCCCGACCGCGTAAGAGGGCTTGTCGAAGGCGACTTCCAGGGCGTCCGGCGTTTCGGTCGAGCTTGCTTCCACATACCAGCCCGCTTCGAACTCGCGGCTGGTGGCCGGACCGGCGGGATCACTGGTTTCGATCTCCAGACGATAGCGGCCCCAGGCGACCGGGGTTGCGATCTGGGCCTCGGCATTGGCCTTGGCGTCGATCTTGCCTTCCGCAATCTTGGACGTGCGGGTGACCGGCTCGTAGTTCCAGGAGCCGTTCGAGCGATACCATTGGTAATCGCGATCGATCTTGATCAGCCGCCAGGATAGGCCGGGTGCGTCGATCCGGTTGCCTTGCGCATCCGCTGCAAGCACCGAGAAGCGCGCGGTCGAGCCTTCCGGCACGGAGTCGTTGCCGCCTTCGAGGCGGATGCCGATCATGTTGGTTTCGGGCCGGATCGCGACTTCAGTGCGACGCTCCACGGCGCGGCCGCCGCCTTCGCGCATGCGGATCACGACTTCGGCGTTCAGCAGGCGCGTAGTGGATGGCGGCGCATCGACCGACACGTCGAAGCTTGCCTTACCTTCGTCGTCGAGCAGCGGAAGATTTTCGAGCGGCAGAACCTGACCCTGCTCCTCGCTGTCTTCATCGGCCAAACCGAACTGAAAGCCGGGGAAGCGTGCCCAGTCGCGGGTGGTGCGAACATTGACCTCGCCTTCGATGGAAAGGCCGGCTGCCGGTGCGCCATACAGGAAGCGGCCATCGACCGACATCGTGTCGGCTTCGCCCACCGCGATCTCGGGCGAAGCTGCCGCAAGATCGAACTCGATGCGATCCGGCACGAAGTCTTCCACGAGGAAGCTTTGCGCGGCGAGCGAGGGCTGCTTGGGATCGGCGTAGATGCGCAGCTGCCAGCTGCCACGCATGGCATTGGACTGGGTTGGGAAATCAACCGCATAGCCGCCGAGCGAAGCTTCGGACACGACGATGCGGCGGTCTTCAACGCCGTCCGGCCGCGTGAAGATGAAGGTGAGCGGCAATGCGTCGACGGCCTTGGCCTCGTCATTGCGCACGAGGGCTGCGGCATGCACCGTCTCGCCGGCGCGGTAGATGCCACGCTCGGTCCAGGCAAAGATGTCGAGCGCACCGGGTGCTGCGCGGCCGGTGACGCCGCGGTCGGACAGGTCGAAGCCGGCCCGCGTCATGTCTAGGAACACGAAGTCGTCGCCCGAACGCGCCATCAAGGCCGTGGGTACAAGCCCCGCCGTGCCGCGTACGAGGCCGGGCGTGAACGTCGCCTTGCCTTCGTCATCGCTGGTTGCTGTGCCCAGAACCTCGTTGTTGCGGGCGAGCAGGGTCAGTTCGACATCTTCCAACGGCTCGGCCGAGTTCAGCGAGCGCGCAAAGACGGTCAGGCCATCTTGCCCGGTATAAGTCGAAAGGCCGATATCGGACACCACGAACCACTGCGTGGCCTTGTTGCTGTAGGTCTCACTGCGGTCGTCGGCGGGCGTCGCCACCATGACGTAAACGCCGGGCTTGCGCTCGGGCAGGGCTTCATCGACGGGGAAGGAGGTCACGACCTCCTTGTTGAGTTCGTTGGCAACGTCGATCGTGCCTTCCCAGGCCGGCGTGCCGAGATCGCTTTCAATCGTCGACAGGCTGTAGCCGTCGAGCTGGCGAAGGAACTGCTCACCGGACAGAAGCTGGCTCAGTGCGCGGTCGCCGATGCGGAACAGCTGAAGCTTGGCCGTGTCCATGTTGACGGTGACGAGCGGCAGACCGTGGCGGCCAGCGGACGGCAGCACGAAGGCATCGCCAGTAAAGCGGGCGGACGGCGTCCGGTCGCGCACATAAAGGTTCAGCGTCACCGGCGCCTGCAGGCTCTCGCCGATGGCGGCCGGCAGTCCGCTACGGAACGTGACGCGGTATTCGTGGCCATGTTCAAGGCCGTCGATGCAGATCTGCTTGTCTTTCGCCTCGATCGCAGGCGGCGCCTTGCCGTCCAGTGTGACGAAGGTTGCGTAGTCCGTTCCGGACTTGACCAGTTCTTCTGAGAACTGAGCGCAGATGCGCGGCGTGGCGGAGTCGGCATCGACTGAATTGTCGAGGATGCGGAAGCCCTTGCGCACCTTCAAGTCGGCAAAGGCCGCTTGCACTTCGGCGTCGTTGACGAGGTCGAGGCTCGCTTCATAGGCGCTGAGGGCAGGACGGTAGAGGTCCTTGCGATCGAGGGCTGCGGCTAGTGCTGCGAGGGCGTCGGCGCGCTGTGTGGCGCTGCGGCTGGACAGGTAGCCGTTCAGCGCAGCCGATGTCGCATTGGCGTTGAAGGTCTGCTGGTCGCTATAGCCTGAAGGCGTTGCAGCCAGGGATGCGCGCGTCAGCTCGGTCCAGATCCCGGCATCATCCGGGGAAAGCGCCAGCGCCTTCGTAAACAGTTCTGTCGCGCCGGCCGGATCGGCTTCAACCGTCTGGCGGGCTTGCGCGAGGAGGTCGTTCAGGCCTGCGCCGTCGTCAATCTGCGTGGCTGTGACCGTAGCGCGATACTTGCGTGCGGTGTCGACAATATCTGCTGGCAAGAAGGTCAGCGCGGCCGGCGCGCCGAGGTCGGGTTCGGCAGCCTGATCGACGACCTTTCCGGCGATCGCACCCGGCGCCTCGATCGTCTTATCGAAGTCGGATTTCAGAAAGCACCACTGCGCCTTCGAGTTGTAGGTGAAAGCGCGGCAGGTCTTGTCATCCAGGCAGGTTGCTTCACACTGATCGAGCGACAGGCCCTTTTCCGTGCGCAAGTCGAAGCCGAAATAATCGACATCCGGCGTGGTCTCGATTGTGCGAGCGGATTGCGCCGAGGCGCCACCGACCAACGCCAGCCCAAGCAAAACGGCGCCAAACCACGCGCCCAGTTTACCCCGTGCCTGCAACGCCATGTCGTCCCCCAAGACTTGCCAGTTCGGCAGGCACATGAACGCTGCTCGGTACTGGAGTCAATCAGGCAGTTTTTGCAGGATCAACTTAAGTGGAGGCCAAGTTGTTTCGCGACTAAGCGCGTCATCCCCGACCTGCCAAGGCGGCCATCGATCGCGTCACCTCATCGACATTTCCGTGCGCCATAAGCTTTGAGGCTGTGGTCTAATTTTCCCGTTTCCTGTCGCAATCGCGCCGACTGACGGGCAAGGAACGTTGCAGATTTGCGACCGGGAACACGGCAAAAGCCGCACTTTGACATATCGGGCGCAATGCTCAATTGTAGCGACAATAAGGCAACATCAAGCGGGAGAACCTCGATGACCTTCTTCAAGAACAACGGGAACAAGGTACCGGATCACATCCACGCCGCAGCCGACCAGGTGAAGGCGGGCGGTCTCGACCGGCGCGAGTTCCTGGCGCTTGCCAGCGTTTTCGGCGCTTCCAGCGCGATGGCCTATGGCATGATCGGCCTGCCGACGCCGGCCCTTGCGCAGGATGCTCAACCGAAGAAGGGCGGCGTGCTCAAGGTCAACATGTCGATCCGCACGCCGAAGGATCCGCGTCTGGCCGACTGGACCGAGATCGCCAACTCCCAGCGACAGTCCCTGGAAGCCCTGGTTCTTTATACCCCGGAATACACGTTCGAGCCTTATCTGCTCGAAAGCTGGGAAGTGAACGACAACGCCACCGAATATGTCATGAAGTTGCGTCCGGACGCGGTTTGGACGAACGGCGATCCCCTGGTTGCCGACCACCTGATGTTCAATCTCACACGCTGGTGCGACAAGTCCGTGGAAGGCAATTCCATGGTGGCGCGCATGGGCACGCTGGTTGATCAGGCCACCGGCAAAATCCGTGACAGCGGCGCCACCGTTGTGGATGATCATACGGTCAAGATCACGCTCACTGAGCCGGATATCTCCTTCATTCCGAACCTGGCGGATTATCCCTGCCTCGTCGTGCACCCGACTTTCGACAAGGATGGTTCGGACTTCACGCGCAACAAGATCGGCACCGGTCCGTTCGAGCTGGAATCCTTCGCGGTCGGCGAACGCGTCGTCTACAAGCGGCGTGAGGACGGCAAGTGGTGGGGTGGCGAGGTCATGCTCGATGGCGTCGAGTTCATCGACTACGGCACCGATCCGTCTGCTGCGGTGAACGCCTTCGAGGCGGGCGAAGTCCACGCCAATTACGAGACCACGCCGGACTATCTCGACATCATGGATGGGCTCGGCCTCCAGCGCAACGAAGCGGTGACGTCGATCACCATCGTGGCGCGCACCAACGTCACCAACAAGCCTTACGACGATCAGCGCGTGCGCAACGCCCTGCAGCTCGGCGTCGACAATGCCGTGGTGATGCAGCTTGGCGTCGATAATGCGGGCGTTGTGGCGGAAAACCACCATGTTGCGCCAATCCATCCCGAATATGTCGAGCTGCCGAAGGTCGCTCGCGATGTCGAGAAGGCAAAGGCGCTGCTGGCTGAGGCCGGTGCCGCCGATTTCGAGCATGAGCTGATCTCGTCGGACGAAGACTGGCACAAGAACACAGGCGACGCGATTGCCGCCCAGCTGCGCGATGCCGGCATCAAGGTGAAGCGTACGGTTCTGCCGGGTTCCACCTTCTGGAATGACTGGACGAAGTACCCGTATTCCCTCACCAACTGGACCATGCGTCCGCTTGGCGTGCAGGTTCTGGCGCTTGCCTACCGCACCGGCGAAGCATGGAACGAAACGGGCTGGTCAAACAAGGAATTCGACGAGAAGCTCGCCAAGGCCCTGTCGATCATCGATCCGGAACAGCGCAAGACGGTGATGGGCGACGTCGAGAAGATCCTGCAGGACTCCGGCATCATCATCCTGCCTTATTGGCGCAAGGTGTATAACCACTACCAGCCGGTGGTGCATAACTACATCCAGCACCCGATGCAGCAGCTGAACCTGGGCAAGGTCTGGCTCGACGAAGCCTGATCCATTCGGGCGTCGTTTACGCGGCGCCCGCTTCTTCAAGGGCGGAAAGGTCCGACCTTCAGCAATTCGTCGCTTTCACGCGAATTGCCTGACCCCAACCTCAAGCACTCCCCATCGGGCGTGCTCGATTTTCGGCAGGGGATGCAATGTTATCGTTCATCTTGCGCAGACTGGGCATCATGGCACTGACCATGTTCGCCCTGACTGTGGTTGTTTTCTTCCTCGTCAACCTTGAGCCCAACCTCAAGAAACTGGCGATCACGCAGACGGAGTCGCGCGCCACCGCCGAGCAGCTCGAATCCTGGCTTGAGCGCAACGGCTATCGCCAGAACTTCTTTGTGCGCTACGGCCAGTGGCTGGGCGTGGTGCCCAAGCAGCCCAACATCGACGCTGCAACGGGCCAAGCCATTCCGCGCTTCCGCTTCTGCGACGAGCCGTCCGAACCCGCTTATTCCGGCTTGTTGCAGGGCGAGTTCGGCTGTTCCACCAAGTTCCGCGTGCCCGTTGCCGAACGGCTGTTCCCAGCACTGGGAGCAACCGGAATCCTGATGTTCTGGGTCATGGCCGTGATGGTCCCGATCTCGCTGCTGATCGGCGTGCTGGCCGGCATGCGCGAAGGGTCGCGGACCGATCGCACGCTATCCATGGCTTCGATCACCACCACGGCAACACCGGAATATGTCTCGGGCGTCATCTTCACGGTCATCTTCGCCTCATGGCTCGGCTGGCTGAATGGTTCGGCCGCAACGGCGACGAACCAGGGCATCACCTTCTCCAACTTCACCCTGCCGGTCATGACCATGGCGATCTACGGCATCGGCTATATCGCCCGCATGACGCGCGCTTCCATGGTGGAGGTGATGACGCAGCAATATATCCGCACCGCGCGTTTGAAGGGCCTGTCCTTCAGCTCGGTCGTCATCAAGCATGCTCTGCGCAATGCGCTGATCGCGCCCTTCACCGTCATCATGCTGCAATTCCCATGGCTGCTGACGGGCGTCGTGATCGTTGAAACGATGTTCCGTTACCAGGGCTTCGGTTATGCGCTCGTTGAGGGTGCGGCCAACAACGACATCGACCTTCTTCTCGGCTGTTCGCTGGTCTCGGTTTTCGTTGTGCTGTTTACGCAGCTCATCTCGGATATCGGCTACGCTTACCTCAACCCGCGCATTCGCGTGCAGTAGGGCGGATACCTGATGCAAATGGATTATCTCGGCATCACAGGCATCGTCCTCGGCGTTCTCAAGCAGTTCTGGCCGGTCTGGCTGGCGCTCGCTCTGGTGCTGGTTGCGAGCTTCACCTTCAAGAAGCGCCTCGGGCTCTACGGTCACCTGTTCGACTCCGGCGTCGGCATTGCCGGCGTCATGATCTGCCTGTTCTGGCTGTTCACCGCCATGTTCGCGGCCGTTGTCGTGACCTTCGATCCGCTGGCGCAGGTCGCGATCATGAAGGACGCTCTGCCCGGGGCGATCGACCCGCAATCGGGCGTCGCCTATCTCTTTGGGGGAGACCGGTTGGCGCGCGATATCTTCAGCCGGATGGTTTATGGCAGCCGCATCGTGCTGATCATCGCGCCGGCCGCAACAGCCTTCGCGCTGATGGTTGGCACGACGCTCGGCCTGCCGGCGGGATACTATGGTGGGCGCATCGATTCGGTGTTGTCGTTTCTGGCGAACCTCGTGCTCGCGTTCCCGGTCATCCTGCTGTTCTACCTGCTGGTGACGCCTGGCATCATGGATACGCCGATCCCTTACGCACTGGCTGCGGTGTTCTTCCTGTTCCCGATCGTGTTTTTTGCGGTGCTGTTCTTTACCCGCTTCAAGACGCGGCCGGAGCGCCTTTACCCACTGCTCGGCTTGACGCTGGTGCTGGGCGCCTGGATTTATGCGGGGCTGGTATTCGACGCCGATCCGCTCGGCCTGATCTCGATTTCGCCCAACCAGCTCAACATCTTCGTGGCCGTGGTGTTCGCGTCCAGCCCCGGCGTGTTCCGGATCGTGCGCGGCCTGGTGATGGACATCAAGACGCGAGACTATGTGGCGGCGGCGCAAACGCGCGGCGAGACGCCATGGTACATCATGCTGTGGGAAATCCTGCCAAATGCGCGCGGACCGCTGATCGTGGATGCCTGTTTGCGCATCGGCTACACCACGATCCTGCTCGGCACGCTCGGTTACTTCGGCTTGGGGCTCGCGCCCGAAAGCCCGGATTGGGGTACCTCGATCAAGGAAGCCAGCCGGCTCCTGCGCGCACAGATCCATCCGGCTTTGCCGCCGACGATCGCCCTGATGTCTTTCGTATTAGGGCTCAACCTGCTTGCCGATGCCCTGCGTGAGCAATCGATGAAAGATTGAGGAGACGGCGATGAACCAGCACGTCAGCAATCTGCAACCGGAAACCGACGCCCAGCCGATCCTCGAGATCGAGAACCTGTCGATCTCCTTCTTTACCCGAAAGGGTGAAATCCCTGCGGTGATGGACTTCTCCTGCTCGGTGATGCCGGGAGAGGCGATGGGGATCGTCGGCGAAAGCGGCTGCGGCAAGTCCACCGTGTCGCTCGGCATCATGCGCGACCTCTCCAATGTCGGGAAGATCGTCGGTGGGCGCATCAAGTTCCAGGGCAAGGACATGGGCGACATGTCGGATGCCGAGCTGCGCGCCATTCGCGGCAACAAGATCGCGATGATCTATCAGGAGCCGATGGCGTCGCTGAACCCGGCGATGAAGATCGGTCAGCAGCTGATGGAAGTGCCGATCATCCACGACAAGGTGTCCAAGGAGGAGGCCTATCAACGCGCCTTGGAGACCGTGCGCGCGGTGAAGCTGCCGGACCCTGAACGCATGATGCGCTCTTATCCGCATCAGCTCTCCGGCGGTCAGCAGCAGCGCATCGTCATCGCGATGGCGCTCCTGTCCAAGCCGGCGCTGTTGCTTCTTGATGAGCCGACCACCGCGCTCGATGTGACGGTGGAAGCCGGCATCGTGGAGCTCGTGAAAGGGCTTGGCAAGGAGTTCGGCACGTCGATGATCTTCGTGTCGCACAATCTCGGCCTGATCCTCGAGACCTGTGACCGCATCACCGTGATGTATTCCGGCGAAGCGGTGGAGACCGGGCCGGTCAAGGATGTGTTCGATCATATGCGGCATCCTTATACGCAAGGACTGTTCCGCTCGATCCCGCTACCGGGCGCCGACAAGAATTCACGCCCGTTGATCGCCATTCCCGGCCAGCTGCCGCTGCCGCATGAACGGCCGAAGGGCTGCAACTTCGGCCCGCGCTGTCACCACTTCGTGGAAGGAGTGTGCAACGCCGCCGAGATCCCGATGATCGACGTGCCGGATCACGCCAATCATGCCAGCCGCTGCATTCGCTTCGACGAGATCGACTGGACGGCCGTGCCCGCCGGCACCAAGACGGAGAAGCCGCCAGTTACACCGGGCGCGCCGGTGCTGAAGATCGACAATCTCAAAAAGTATTATCAGGTCGCTGCCAATGCGATGTTCGGCGCTGCCGAAACGCGCGTGGTAAAGGCCAACGAGTCCATCTCCTTTGAAGCGCGCGAAAGCGAGACGGTCGCGATCGTGGGCGAAAGTGGTTGCGGCAAGTCGACCCTCGCCAAGGTGCTGCTCGGTCTGGAAACGGCTACCTCCGGCGACATCCTGCTCGGGAATAAGCCCATTCAAGGCACGGCGATCGAAGGGCGGGACGTCGATACGATTTCTTCGATCCAGATGGTGTTCCAGAACCCGTTCGATACGCTCAATCCCAGCCATTCGGTCGGTTCGCAGATCATCCGGACGCTGGAAAAGTTCGGCGTCGGCCGCACGCTTGCCGACCGGCAACAGCGCATGTTCGAGCTGCTGGATCTCGTCAAGTTGCCGCGCGCCTTCGCCACCCGCAAGCCGCGCCAGCTCTCAGGC
>NZ_DAMBUH010000098.1:0-12201 GCF_032053605.1 Tianweitania sp. | reverse complement strand
GCGGAATGCGGATGGCGAGCAGCGCATCCTGCCGGTCGATCACCCGTTCCAGATCCGCCTCGCTGTAAAGCGATAGAACCTCCGTGAAGGCGGACGCCGCCGCCATGCGCTGAACCAGTTCCACCGAGGCCGCGCCGTTATCCTCGTTGAGGATCGAAAGCGTGGCGTTGCGCAGTTCCAGCGTGGTGGCGAAGGGGAAGATCGCAAGCTGCAGCACGAGCGGCGTCAACAGCAGCATGATGTTGCGCCGCGTCGAAAACAGCTGCTGCAGTTCCTTGGCGATCAGGGCGACGATGCGGTTCCACATGGGTTTATCCGTCCAGCCGGCGGCGGGTCTTCCACGCCGTCAGACCGAGCCAGAAGATGGCAGATAAAAGCAGGAACAAAAGGTTCGGCAGCAGGATCGACGGAATGTCGCCGGCCTGAAACAGCGTCTGCATGATCTTCACGAAATACCGCGCCGGCACGAACAGGGTCACCGCCTGGACGAAAGCTGGCATGGAAGCGATCTCGAAGATCAGGCCAGACAACAGTGCGGCCGGCAGGAACGCGGCGTTCAACGCCCCTTGCGCGGCGTTGAACTGGTTGCGCGTCACCGTCGAAAGCAGCAGGCCGAGCCCCAGTGCACTGCCGAGAAACAGGCTGGTGGACAAGAGCAGCATCAGTACCGAGCCGCGAAACGGCACGTTCATGATGAAGATCGCGATCAACACGCAGATCGCCATCGCGATCAGCGCTAGCCCGTAATAGGGCAGGCTTTTCGACAGCAGCAATTCGGTGCGGCTGATCGGCGTGGCAAGCAGCGCTTCCATCGTGCCGCGCTCCCATTCCCGCGCCACCACGAGCGAGGTCAGAAGCGCGCCGATAATCGTCATCACCACGGAGATCGAGCCCGGAATGAGATAGTTGCGGCTGACCGTGGTGGGGTTGAACCAGTAGCGCGGTTCAACCGCGATCGGCTCGTGAAACTCGGCGCCATAAGCATCGGCACGAGCGGCCAACCAGTTGCCGAACAGACCCTGCGCATAGCTACCCACGAAGTTGGCGGTATTCGGCTCTGCGCCATCGGCCAAGACCTGGATCGCCGCATCGCCGCTGCCTTCTATCACCTTGGCCGTGAAATCCTGCGGGATGACGATGATCCCGCGCACCTTGCCGCGCACAAGGCTGTCTTCCATCTCGTCATAGCTGTTGGCAAAGACCGGATCGATATAGGGCGAACCGGCAGCGGCGGCCGCAAACCGCACCGCTTCCACGCCGTGATCTTCCATGACAACGCCGATGCGCAGCCGGTTTGTGTCGAGCGAGATGCCGAAGCCGAAGATAAAAAGCAGCATCACCGGCAAGATCACGGCAATCAGCAAGCTGCTCGGATCACGCAGGATCTGCCGCGTTTCTTTCACGCATAGCGCGCGCAATCGCCGCCAGGAAAAACCGGCAACAGGAGGATGAGCGAGGCTCACGCGGCCTTGTCCTTTTCAGCCGCTTCGCGCGCCTGGTCGTCGCGCTGGATAAGCCCGATGAAGGCATCCTCAAAGGTCGGGTCCGGTAGGTCTTCGCTGGCAACCGCCTTTTTCAGCTGGTCCGGCGGTCCGGCGGCAATCATCCGGCCGCGATAGATCAGGGCGATGCGGTCACAGTATTCGGCCTCGTCCATGAAGTGGGTCGTGACCATCACCGTCACGCCCTTGTCTACGAGCGCGTTGATATGCACCCAAAACTCTCGGCGGGTCACCGGATCGACCCCGGATGTCGGCTCATCCAGGAAGATCAGCGGCGGCTCGTGCATCAGCGCGCAGGCCAGTGACAAGCGTTGCTTGAAGCCGAGCGGCAGTTCGCCTGCATTGGTGCGGCGATAGCGTGTGAGGTCGAAGCTTTCCATCATCTGCGCCACCTTGTCGGCCTGCGCCCTCCCCTTCAGACCATAGATGCCGGAAAAGAAGATGAGATTTCGCTCAACGCTCAGATTGCCGTAGAGCGAAAATTTCTGGGCCATATAGCCAAGCTTCTGGCGCGCTTCGCTGGCGCTGCGCTTGAAGTCGATGCCCATCACCTCAGCGTCGCCCGATGTCGGCGTCAGCAGTCCGCACATCATGCGGAACGTCGTCGATTTACCGGCACCGTTCGGCCCGAGAAGCCCGAAGATTTCGCCCTTCTTGACATCGAAGGTGACGTGATCGGTTGCGGTGAAGTCGCCGAAAGTGCGCGTGAGCTCATGCGCCCGGATCACGGCCTGGGGGTCCACGCCGGATGGCAGATCAACCATCGGCATCGTATCGGCGAGCACGGAGTGACCATCCGGCCCACCACCAACGAGATCGATGAAAGCATCTTCCAGGCGCGGTTCAACAGTCACCACGCGCGCATTCGGCTCGCCATCGAGCACTCCGGAGTCAGGTTGCGAAAGCCCTTCCTTCAGAACGAGCCGGACACTCTCGCCCTGGATAACCCCATCAACGACGCTTGGACTGCCCAGCGCATGCCGCAAAAAGTGACGCCGATTGCCGCCGATGTCGCGAACCTGGATGCAGCGCCCCTGCATGCGCTCCTTCTGCTCCCGCGGCGCGCCGGAAAAGATGACCTTGCCTTCGTTCATCAGACAAAGATCGTCGCAAAGCTCGGCTTCATCGAGATAGGCGGTGGCCCAGACCACGGCCATGCCGCCTTGCGCCAGG
The DNA here is from genome assembly GCF_032053605.1 of Tianweitania sp. Classification (NCBI taxonomy): domain Bacteria; kingdom Pseudomonadati; phylum Pseudomonadota; class Alphaproteobacteria; order Hyphomicrobiales; family Phyllobacteriaceae; genus Tianweitania; species Tianweitania sp. The sequence continues at coordinate 9,526 of NZ_DAMBUH010000098.1, read as the reverse complement.
CTCTGAACCATGCGCCACAGGTCGCGGCGCGAAATCGGATCGACGCCCACGCCCGGCTCATCGAGAAGCAGCAGTTCGGGCGTCCCAATCAGTGTGCAGGCCAGTCCCAGCTTCTGCTTCATGCCGCCCGACAGCTTGCCGGCAAGACGTGTGGTGAAGCGATGCAGATCGGTGAAATCGAGCAGCCGCTCGAACTGCGCCTTACGTTCCTCAGCACCAACCCCGCGCAGATCGGCATAAAGTACGAGGTTCTCCATGACAGTGAGATCCTCGTACAGGCCGAACTTCTGCGGCATGTAGCCGACCCGCAGATGCAGCGCGTCCGCTCGGGCCACAGGATCAAGGCCTACCACCTCGATCTCGCCCTTTGTCGCCTTCAACAAGCCGGCCATCACACGCATCAAGGTCGTTTTGCCCGCACCGTCGGGCCCGGCAAGACCGGTGATGATGCCCGGCCGCACCGTCAAATCAACATCGGCAAGCGCCTGCTCATCCCGTTTCTGTTCGGGATAGCGATGCGTCAAACCTTTGATGCGAACGGCAGCGGAAGCTTCCATCGCAGCTCAGCGCGCCTCATCGGCCAGACGCACGGTCACCGGCATGCCCTGCCGCAGCACGTTGTCGGCATCATCCACCGTGATCCGCAACCGATAAACCAGTGCTGTACGCAGATCCTGCGTTTCTACCTGCTTGGGCGTAAACTCCGCACGCGGCGACACAAAACCGACGGTTCCGGGATACGGATTGCCTGGGCGGGCGTCGGTGTAGACCAGCACCTTGGTGCCGGCAGCCAACCGGCCAAGATCTGGCTCCTGGACATAAGCGCGGATGCGCGTCGGACGGTCGATCGAAAGCGTCACCACACCCGTTCCAGCCGCAACCAGGGCGCCGGGTTCCACCGCGCGCGTCAGAACCGTGCCGCTGCTCGGCGCATGCAAAGTGGCGTCGGCCAGCTGGATTTCGGCCGCTTTCTGTTGGGCCGAAGCGGTTTCCACCTGTGCCTGTGCTTGCGCGATCTCTTCCGGACGCGCGCCCTTTTCAGCAGCGAGCAAAGCTTGTTGCGCGGCTTCTTCCTCGGCCTTGGCCTGATCGAGGGCCGCCCGCGCATTGTCCAAGGCCTGTGGTGGGCTCGTTCTGGAGGTCAGCAGCGCCTGCTGGCGCTCGAAGGTCGTTTGCGCATTTACCACGGCAGCCCGCGCGCCTTCCGTCTGCGCTTTCAGCCGGGCGATATCCTCGGCGCGGCTGCCTGCCTGAAGCAGAGCAAGACTGGCTTTTGCCGCGGCGAGCGCCCCCTGCGCCTGCCTGAGTGCGGCTTGCAGCGGCTCAGAATCAACACGCGCAATGACCGCCCCAGCGTCAACGCGATCGCCTTCATCCACGACCACCTCGGCCACACGGCCCGGTACGCGGAAGGACAAGGTCACTTCCCGAATGTCGACATTACCGCTGAGCACAAGCGAAGGATCTTGCACCTGATGGCTGCGCCAGTAATAGGCTCCACCGCCTGCCAGAGCGACCAAAACAAGCAGCACGAGCAAGGTTCTTTTGTTCATCGTCAAAAAGCTTCTCGAGATGTCGGCCAACCCTTAGCCGCACGAAGGAGCTCCCTCAAGGATCGAGCAGGAACAAAGCCTCACCCGGCTAACAGATCGAACCACACACTGCCCTCTCCTTCCCGCCTGTCAGTCGTGAAGGCTCATCAAAGATCGCGTTGTTTCCTGTGGAAAGAGCAGTCTTGCGATTCGAGTTTTCTTGTCCTTGCACTCGACATCATGCCTTGTTCGAGGCAGCTCTCAAGAACAGGCCGCACGTTCCGCAATTGCTACGATCATGCTGAACCTGGGGAATAGCAAAGCCGCCTCGCTGCTAACGCCCTGTTATGCCTGCATTTTCCGTGCTGTCGTCTTGCAGCCTATCAGCCGACGAGTCCCCTCGTAGCATTCTGTTAACCTTAAACCGCTGGACCACCGCCCGGAATCATGCGCTAAGCTTGACGGGAGACGGGCATTAAAGCGGCCATTGGCCGTCAAAGGGGTACGACAGCGACAATGTCGAAACAGGCAACGATTGCAGCGGCGGAAGATCCCGGCGACAAAATCACGCGTCATGCGCGGATGCTGTCGGGTGAGCTTCAGGCGCGTCGCGAGCAGATGTATCCCCCGAATGCCGAAAAGCAGCTGCGCTACTTCCTGACGAACGAAGTGTCGAAGCTTACCACGATCCCTGAGTCGACGTTGCGCACAATGTCGATCGAAGGCAAGGGTCCCACCCCTGCCCGGCTGGAAAACAATCACCGCGCATACACGCTCGCCCAGATCAACGAGCTGCGCGAAATGTTTGCAGACATGCGCCCGTCTGATTTGCGGCGCTATCTGCCGCGCAGGCAAGAGGGCGAGCACGTCCAGATCCTGGCCATCGCCAACTTCAAGGGCGGCAGCGCGAAGACAACGACGAGCGCCCACCTCGCCCATTACCTTGCGCTGCATGGATACCGTGTGCTGGCGATCGACCTTGATCCCCAGGCTTCGCTGTCGGCCATGTTCGGTGCGCAACCGGAGCTCGATGTCGGCGAGAACGAAACGATCTATGGCGCCCTGCGCTATGACGACGATCGCCGGCCGATGAAGGAGATCATCCGGAAGACCTATTTCTCAGGCGTCGACCTCATTCCCGGCAATATCGAAGTCATGGAATATGAGCACGAGACGCCGCGGGCCCTGGCCGACCGGCGCACCGGCTCGCAGGAAATCTTCTTCGAGCGTCTGCGCATTGCGATCAGCGAGATCGAGGATGATTACGACATCATCCTCCTGGACACGCCACCCTCGCTCGGCTTCCTGACCCTTGGCGCGATTTATGCTGCGACCGGCCTGATCATCACGGTTCATCCCGCGATGCTCGACGTCATGTCGATGAGCCAGTTCCTGCTGATGATGGGCGACCTGATCGCCGTCATCCGGGACGCCGGCGCCACCATGCAGCAGGACTTCCTACGTTATCTTATTACACGCCACGATCCCAACGATCAGTCGCAGGTTCATGTCGTCGGCATGCTGCGCAGCTTGTTCGGCGAGGATGTGCTGACCCCGACGGCAGTCGAGAGCAGCGCAGTCGAAACCGCCGGTCTCGCAAAGCGAACCCTATACGAACTGGAGTCCGGCAACATTGGTGCTGGGACCGTTCGGCGGGCCCGCGAATCCATTGATGCCGTGAATGGCCGGATCGTTGATCTCGTTGAACGAAGCTGGAACCGCACATGAGCAAGGCACCCGGCAAGAAGTCCATCCTCGCAAGCTTCGCCGCCTACACGGCGCCCGCCGGCGCGGCTCCTGAAAAGGAGCCGGCAGTACGCGAACCTGCTGCGCCCCTCGCCCGCGTCGGCGCCGGCGTTGTCGGCGCCACCCAACGTTCGATCGCTGAGTTGCGCGCGGAGCGTGATGAGCTGAAGGCACTGGTTGAGGCCGGCACCGGGCGAGAGCTCGATCCTGCCTTGATCGATCCCTCGCCTTTTCCCGACCGCCTTCCCGATGATGATCAAACATCCTTCGAAGCCTTTAAGGCGTTAATCGCGAGCGAAGGCCAGATCGTTCCGATCCTGGTTCGCCCCAACCCCGACGCTCCGAATCGCTATCAGGTCATTTATGGCCATCGGCGCCTTCGTGCCGCACGCGAACTTGGCCTAAACGTCAAAGCAACGGTGACCCAGCTCGACGATCGCGAACTCGCGATCGCGCAAGGCATCGAAAATGCTGCACGGCAGGATCTTAGCTGGATCGAGAAAGCGCTGTTTGCCGCACGCATGGATGCCGCTGGCGTCAAGGCGAGGGACATCCGTTCCGCTCTCTCCATCGACGACCCGGAGCTGGCTCGCTACCGGGCTGTATGCCGCGCTGTTCCCGAGGACATCATCCAGAGCATCGGCCGAGCGCCGAAGGCCGGACGCACCCGCTGGGCTTCCTTCGCCAAGGCTTTTGCTGGCGACAGCGCGCTTGATCGAGTGCAGGAAACCTTGGCAGCTGCCAAGGTTCATGATTCTGATCGCCGGTTCGTCCTCGCGCTGGCTGCCGCGTCCGACAAGGCGAAGGCAGAGCCGAATGATATCGCTTTGAGGAACAGCACAGGCAAGACACTGGGCAGGGCGCAGTTTGCGCGTCGCGAGATCAAGTTGACGATCGACGCTAAAGAAGCTGCATCCTTCACAGACTTCCTTCAGTCCGAGCTTCCGAGCTTGGTGGAGCGCTACTACGCCAAGAAAGAGGCGTGAACGAATACCTTGGCAGCTGCCAAGGTTCTTAGGCGTCGCCGGTCCGCATGATCGGCTTATGCAAAGGGAAGGGAGAGCGAAGCCCGGCAAAAAGAAAAGGCCCCCAAGCGGCGAACCAACCTGAGAGCCTTGTTCTCTTGTAGCAAAGAAACAATAGCCCTCTCCGATTCGGCTGTCAAATCCGAAACCGTCCTTGGCGGCATAATTCGCTTTGCCCAAAGCTTTGTGGCGATGACATGCGAGAGACTGTTGTATCGACGCCCTTTGGGCGGCGGCCAATGACGCTTGCCTTGCTGGCGAGACAGGTCGCAAACAAAGAAATTCCGTCGAGAGACACTTCCAAGTGGCAGGTGTTCCAGCACGTGCGCGAAGCGCGTGAGCACCTCGGCGCGACCGATCGTTCGCTTGCTATTCTGAATGCACTTTTGTCGTTCCATCCCGAAGCCATTCTGAGCACGAAAACAGGGACGATCGTCTGGCCCTCAAATGAGCAGCTTTGTGGGCGGGCTAACGGCATGTCGCTGGCAACGCTGCGGCGTCACATCGCCATCCTGCTCGACTGTGGTTTGATCCTTCGCCGCGACAGTCCGAACGGAAAGCGCTTTGCTCGCAAGGGTGAGGGTGGCTCTGTTGTGCAGGCGTATGGCTTCGACCTTGCCCCTCTGCTCACCCGCGCTGAAGAGTTCCGCCGCATGGCAGAAACGATTGTCGCCGAACGTCAGGCGCTGAAAGTCCTTCGTGAACAACTGACGATCTGCCGGCGCGACATCGTCAAGCTCATCGGGAGCGGCCGCGACGGCAACGTTCCGCAAAACTGGGATGATCTGGAAGAGCGGTACCGAGACGTTATTGCCCGCCTACCCCGCAAGGCAACAAAGCCACTCATGGAGACCATCAACGCAGATCTTGATGCACTGCGCCTCGAAATCACTAATGCGCTGAAATCCTTCGTAAATGCCGCCGATTTGAGCCGCAGCGAGTCGCAATCTGAGACTCACAAACAAGAGTCAAACCCAGACTCCCAATCTGAATCAAAGATCGATTTTCGGAAGAGGATTGAAGCTTCGCTTGAACTCCGGACCAGCCCTCGTCCCAGGAACCCCAGCAAACCGGTTCTGCCGCTTACCGTCGTTCTAGACGCTTGCTCAAACCTGCGAGGCTTAGCTCAAGGTGGCGAGATCCGGGACTGGCGTGGTTTCTCCGCCGCAACAACCGTTGTCCGATCCATGCTTCAAATCACGCCAAGCACCTGGCAGGATGCCTGTGTTAGCCTCGGCGAGCAGCAGGCGGCGGTCACCCTCGGCGCCATCTACCAGCGCTCTGAGCAGATCGGAAATCCTGGCGGATATCTCCGCACGCTGAGCCGCAGGGCTAAGGCGGGACATTTCACGCCAGCGCCTATGATCATGGCTTTGCGCCGGAACGGGACCGAGCTGATCGACACTGCTATGTCTGTGGAACAACCGGCAAGCGAACCGACGGAGCACGCACCGATGATTGAAGAAATCCCAATTAGTGATGCGCTTCTGCGTAGTTTAGCTCAGTCCCACACGCTCCGCAGTAAGATGCGCCGCAACCTCATCCGACCATGAACCCAGCAGGAATTAACGTATCCATCCTCCTGCAAGCTTCGCCTGCTAACCACTGGTTAACCATGCTCGTGGCAGCCGCCAGCAACGGAACTGTTGAAAATGACTGACGTAGTAAGTGAGTCCAAGGCGATCCGGCTGAAGGGACGCTCCTTCCTGGCCCTTGTTCTCACGCCTGACCTGCCCTTTGAAGACTGGCTTGCGCGCCTCGATGATCTTGCCGCCCGTTCGGCTGGCTTCTTCCTGCGTCGTCCGATCGTGCTTGACGTTCAGAACCTGGATGTCGATCGCGCGCAGTTGCGCACCATGGTCGACCAGCTCACGGCCCGAAACGTGCGCATCATGGGCCTTGAAAACGCCCGTGCTTCGATGCTGTCCGCCGACCTGCCGCCTACTTTGACGGATGGACGCGCAGCGTCCGACTTCGAGCCGCCCGAGCAAAGTGCTCCCGGCGCAACATCGCAGACGAGCCAGCCTCAACCTGCCTACGAGCGTGAGCCGTCGCATAACCAGTTTGCAACGGTCATGCCGTCGCTCACTGTCACTGAACCAGTGCGGTCCGGGCAATCGCTGGTGTTTCCGGACGGCGACGTCACCGTGGTTGGCTCTGTCGCGTCCGGCGCGGAAATTATCGCGGGCGGTTCGATCCATATCTATGGCGCGCTGCGGGGGAGGGCGCTTGCCGGAACGATGGGCAATGCTTCGGCCCGCATTTTTTGCCGCAAACTTGAGGCAGAACTGATCGCTATCGACGGCTTCTACAAGACGGCTGAGGACATGGAGTCGGAACTTCGTGGCCAAGCCGTCCAGATTTGGCTCGAAGGCGAGGCAATCGTCGCGGAAACTTTAAGCTGACGCGAAAGCGGGCAAACGAAACACAGGAGACAACGATGGGCAAAGTTATTGTAGTCACATCGGGCAAGGGCGGCGTTGGCAAGACGACGTCGAGCGCCGCACTCGGTGCTGCCTTAGCGCAGAACGGCGACAAGGTCGTGGTCGTCGATTTCGACGTCGGCCTGCGCAATCTCGACCTCGTCATGGGCGCCGAGCGCCGCGTGGTTTATGATCTGGTCAACGTGATCCAGGGCGAAGCCAAGCTTGCTCAGGCGCTGATCCGCGACAAGCGCTTGGAAACGCTTTATCTCCTGCCGGCCTCCCAGACCCGCGATAAGGACAATCTGACGCCTGAAGGTGTCGAGAAGGTCATCACCGCTCTGCGCAAAGCCTTCGACTGGGTGATCTGCGACAGCCCCGCCGGCATCGAACGCGGCGCGACCTTGGCGATGCGTCATGCCGATGTGGCGATTGTCGTTACCAATCCGGAAGTCTCCTCGGTCCGCGATTCCGACCGCATCATTGGCTTGCTCGATTCCAAGACCTTGAAGGCGGAGCAGGGCGAGCGGATGGAAAAGCATCTCCTGCTTACTCGCTTTGATCCGGCACGTGCGGAGCGCGGCGACATGCTGAAGGTCGAGGATGTTCTCGAAATCCTGTCGATCCCGCTCCTCGGCATCATCCCTGAAAGCATGGACGTGCTGCGCGCTTCGAACGTCGGCGCTCCGGTCACGCTTGCCGACAACAAGAGTGCGCCGGCCGTCGCCTATTTCGATGCGGCACGCCGGCTGAAGGGCGAGACCATTCCCGTCACTGTGCCTGGCGACAAGCGCGGTTTCTTTGGTAAAATCTTCGGAAGGAAGGCGGCATGAACTTCAAGCGTTTTTTCTCCCGTCCAGCTTCCGCGCCCGCAGCGCGCGAGCGCCTGCAGGTGCTTCTAGCGCATGAGCGTGTCGCGAACGGCGATTCCGATCTTCTGAAAACGCTGCGCGACGAGATCATGGCGGTCATCGCCAAGCACATGCAGGTCGATGGCGACAAGGTCAGCGTGAAGATGGAACGGGGCGCCTCGGTGTCGACGCTTGCCGTCGATATCGAAGTGCCGTTCGATGGTGGCAAAAAGGCAGCCTGATCCCTGCCTTCATCATCTAAACTTCGGCTAGATCGGGAAACTGCGTCTATAAGACGACGCGATGCGCGGCTTGTCCCCGGATGCCGAGCTCTGCCTTGAAGACGGAGCCCGCGAGCGGCTCGTTTGCCAGCGCCTCGGGAGCAAGATTTTCCCTCGCAGACGTCATAAACAGCGTCGACAAATCCGCCCCGCCAAAGGCTGGGCAAGAGGTCTGCGACGCCGGAGCGGCAACCACCTCGGTCAGCGTTCCGCCTTGGTCATAGCAGGCAACCCTGCTTGCACCCCATTGCGCCACCCACAAACGCCCTTCGGCATCCACCGCAGCACCATCGGGGTTAAGGTCCTCAGCGCGCAGATCCAGGAAGACGGACGGCTCGCCCTTCGGCCAACCCTGCTCATCGAGCACCTGCTTCCACACGAACTGCTCGCGGGTATCGGCAAAAAAGGCGTGGCTTCCGTCAGGCGCGAAGGAGATCGCGTTCGTGATGGTCACATCCGGCACGAGCCGCCTGAGTTCACCGCGATAATAGCGATAGATCGAGCCGGATTTGTGCTGACCCTTGCGGCCCATCGTGCCGATCCAAAAGCCGCCCCATGGATCAGTGCCGCCATCGTTTGAGCGATTGTCGGGCTGATCATTTTCCAGCTCGACGATTGGCTCATAGTGCCCGCTCACGAGATCGAAGCGGAGTAGGGCGTCGGCCGCCGCGACCAACAGCGTGTCGCGATCAATCCATCCCGCGGCCGAAACCGTGCGATCGAACTGCCATTCACGCGGTTCGTCACCTTCGCGCGACAGCAGCTTGTGGTTCAGAATGTCGAACCAGAACAGTTGCTTACGCTCAGGATGCCAGAGCGGGCCTTCACCAAGCAGGCAAGCACGATCGTCGTAGAGTTCCGCCTGAACCATGCCTATTCCCCGGCGTTCCACGCAGCCACACTGCGTCTTGCCTCTTCGCCAACCCGGTCGGCTGACCAATCCGGTTTGAACAGCGATGACCCCAAGCCGAAGCCGTTCGCACCGGCCGCGCGCCACACCGCGAAATCATCCGGCCCGACGCCGCCGACGGGATAGATCTGCGTCTCGGAAGGAAGCACCGCGCGAAGGGCCTTCAGCGCATCTGGACCCATCAGGCTGGCGGGGAAAATCTTCAGCGCATCCGCACCGGCCGCGAGAGCGGCGAAGCACTCGGTTGCCGTGAAAACCCCGGGGTAGGAACCGAGGCCGCGCTTCTTGCTGTAGCTGATAACATCCGGGTTGCAATTCGGCGAAACGATGAAAGTCGCGCCCGCTTGGCGAACCGCATCGACCTCGTCAGTCGTCAAAACCGTGCCGGCGCCGATGTCGGCCACATCCCCGTAGGCGCGGCTCATGGTCGTGATGCTTGTCAGAACATCCGGCGAGTTCAGGGGCACTTCGATGCGCGTAATACCAGCATCGATCAAGGCGCGGCCTACGGCCTCGGAATTATCAGGCGTGAGCCCACGCAGAATCGCGATCAAGGGCAGGGTCATCGTGCCTCCAGCATTTGGTGTCGCGCCGCAACCAAGCCCGCGAGCGTACAAGCCTGCGCATCGACAATGCGGGCCGTGCCTCCGAGCGCGTGTAAACCGCGCGAATAGCGGTCGGCAAGCTGATCAGCGCCAATCAAAACCACTTCGCCGCTGGACCAGCTGTTTTGCATCGCGGCCAGTTCGGAACCGATC
>NZ_DAMBUH010000097.1:8363-12350 GCF_032053605.1 Tianweitania sp. | reverse complement strand
ACTCCGGATGGCGCAGGCTTCTCCACGCTCACCGTGATCGATGCCGCCGGACGAGCAGCCAGCGTCAAGGTATTCGCCGAATAAGCTGACCGCGAAAGCGGCATTTGCTCGTTCAATCAGCAGATCGGTTCTGGCCCAATTGACCTCGCAGTCCACCTGTCGCAAGGAAGGAGTGAAGCGGGCTGTGCGCCGAAATGGCTGCCGCGCTTGGATTTTACAGGTGATGGGATGACCAGCCTCGCGCTTCCCGCGCAGAGCCGCTCTTCGCTTTGGCGTACCGAAGTCCTGGCCATGGTGGCGCTTGCCTGGCCGATGGTGCTGACCAATCTCGGCCAGGTCGCAATGACCACAACCGACGTGATCATTCTCGGTCGGCTCGGCCCGGATGCGATTGCGGCGGCAGCTCTAGGCACCAGCCTGTACTACCTTCCTATGATCTTCGGCCTCGGCCTGGTGACGGCGACATCGCCAATGGCTGCGCGTGAACTTGGCCGTAACCGCTTTGCCGTGCGCGAAACACGCCGCACCATTCGGCAGGGCCTGTGGATCGCAGCGCTTTACTCCATCCCCGCCTGGATCTTCCTTTGGAATGCCGAAAGCATCTTCCTTTGGATGGGGCAGTCGGCGAAGCTTGCCGCCGATGCGGGCTCATACGTGCGCGCGCTGCAATGGGCGACACTGCCCTTCCACGCCTATCTCGTTCTGCGCTCCTTCATCTCCGCGTTGGAACGGCCGGGTTGGGCGCTGGTTGTGGTGGCGGGCGCGGTTCTGTTCAACGCGCTGGCGAACTGGCTGCTTGTGTTCGGCCATTTCGGCTTTCCCGCCTGGGGCTTGGCCGGATCGGGCATCGCCACGGCCTTGTCTAGCGCAATGATGTTCATCGGGCTCGCGCTTATCATCGCCTTCAAACGCCCGTTCCGCCGCTATCATATCTTCGGCCGCTTCTGGCGTCCGGACTGGCCGCGCTTCAAGGCCTTGCTGAAACTCGGCCTGCCGATTGCAGCGATCCTGACCTTCGAAGTGTCGATCTTCAACGCGGCCGCCTTTCTGATGGGTTTGATCGGCACGACGTCGCTTGCCGCGCATGCCATCGCGATCCAGATCGCCTCCGTCACCTTCATGATACCGATGGGACTGGGTCAGGCGGCGACGGTGCGCGTCGGCCTGTCGCTCGGAGCCGAAGACAAGCAGGGCATCACCCGCTCCGGCTGGACGGCGTTTGCGCTGGGCATCGGCTTCATGACGCTCGCGGCTTTCGTGATGATCGTCTTTCCGCGCCTGCTGATCGGCGCGTTCATCGATCTCAGCGATCCCGCCAACGCGCCGGTGGTCGATCTCGCCATCGTCTTCCTGGCAGTGGCCGGCCTGTTCCAGATCGTCGATGGCGCGCAGGCGGTGGCCAGCGGCATGCTGCGCGGCTTGCAGGATACGACCGTGCCGATGATCTATGCCGCAATCGGCTATTGGGGCATCGGCCTGCCGCTCGGCGCGCTGCTTGCGTTCCACTTCGGCATGGGCGGGCTCGGCATCTGGATCGGCCTGTTTGCCGGCTTGGCCATCGTTGCCGCCCTCCTGGTTTACCGCTGGACGCGCCGCGACAGCTTCAAGCCCGCGCCGCTGCCGGAGGATATGGTGTCGGCGCTGCACTGAGGCTGCGAGCGCGCCTCATTCTCGGCACGCTTCGTTCCCCAACCTGTTTTCTGTCAAAGATCGGTTGGACGAACGGCGGCACCCAAGCCAATTGACTTCATCACTCCCACCCATATCCTCTCGAATCGTGAGGTAACGTCCTCATCCCCTCCGTGGGAAAAAATGCCCGGGAACGGCCCGGCCCATCAAAGGGGCCGGTGCATGATTACGCTACTTGTTCGTTCACGGTTGCTTCGACCCGCTCCGCTTGTCGGACTAGGGTGGGTGGACGGCTTCGTTGCACTTGGCACAGGCCTAGCCAGACGGGGCGGTGTACCGCGCGGTGCTACGGGCAGCCGGCGGGTCAATCTCCCATGACGACGCTCCACAACGCAGAGGCTGGCGATCGCGACCGCAAAGCCTTCGATGACCCTGCCGCGCGCGGGCAGTTGATCCGCTGGTTCGTGTCGGCCGCAGCCATCAGCGTGCCGCAGGCAGCGGGACCGGTGACTTTCTCGCTGCTCGCCTTGGTTCTGACCGGCGACACAAGCGGCGGGGCGGCCCTGATACTGGCGATGACCGTCGCGCAGGTCCTGGGCGCCATTCCAATCACGCGGCTTGGCAGGAACCGGTCGGCGACACGGTTTCTACAGGGGCTGATCGCCATCCGCACCATTGCCCTCCTCCTCATGGCAGTGCTGGCCGCTTACGGGGCGCCATTCCTGTGGCTCTTTCTGCTAACGGCGGTGGCAGGCTCGGTGCACGGTGCGGCCTGGGGCTATCTGCGCTCGGTGCTGAACGGTCTGACCCCGGCTTCCAAACTGCCGCGTGCGCTAGGAATATCGGCCACGCTGAACGAGGTGACCTTCGTTCTCGCGCCTGTCGCCGCATCGGGATTGGGCACGCTGTCGCCGATCTTTGCGGTGGTGGCGATGGCAGTGCTCGGCGCGATCCCGGCACTGCTCGTTCCGCATGTCAGTGCGGCACCAGTTGAAGACACCCCGCATGCCGAAGGATCGGTGCTCAGCCCCTCGATCCTGTTGTGGCTGATGTGTTCAGCAGCCGGCGGCTCGGCCATCGCTGCGATCGAGATCGGCGCGGTGGCCTTGGCGATCGGCTTCGGCTACCCGCCTGCTCTGGCGATCCTGTTTACCGTGCCCTTGTGCCTGGCCTCGGTGGCGGGCGGGATCTGGGTGAGTGTGCGCAACCGCGCCGCCACGCGCGGCATGGTGGTCGGGCTTCTGTGCGTCATGACGGGGGGCGCATGGCTGGCCGCGATACAGCACTCACTGGCGCTGACGATCGTCGGGGCCGTGCTGATCGGCGCGGTGCTTGCCCCGCTCGCGACCTACTACTCCCTGATCCTCGACATCCTGGCGCCGCCCAACAAGCGACCCGAAGTGTTTGCCCTGCTGCGGACTGCCAACGCTATCGGCATCATCTTTGCAAGCGCGGTGCTGACCGCGACCTCGCTATCGGTGGCGCTGCTGGTTGTAGCGTCCACCATGCTCGTCGTGACGCTGATCGTCGGCGCCGTCTCGTTCAAAGAAAAACGCCGGGCGTGACGATCAGGGTCGCTAAATGAGAGCAGGCTCGAAGCGAGCCTTAGCCTTCCACGCGCTTTCCGTTGGCATCGAAGAAATGCAGCTTGGCGCGCGGCGCAAAGATCGGCAACACCGCACCAGGCTCGGCAATCGAGCGGCCGGGCACGCGCACGACGAGGCGGTGCGTATTTGCCGTGCCATGCAGGAAGCTCTCGGCGCCGACGGGCTCGACGGCTTCCACGGTGAGCCGGGTCTTCAACCCCTCGCCCGCATGATCGCCCTGCTCGATGTCTTCCGGCCGGATGCCGACGGTGGTGGTTCCCTGCGGCACGGATAGGCCGAGATCGGAAAGGTCGGCAACGGTCAGCGGCGCACCTTTGCCGCCGGCAACCGTGCCCAGCAGATTCATGGGCGGGGCGCCGATGAAGGAGGCGACGAAGGTCGAGGCCGGCTTTTCGTAGATGTCCAGCGGCTTGCCGATCTGTTCCACCAGACCGCCATTCATGACCACGAGCTGGTCGGCGAGCGTCATGGCTTCGAGCTGGTCATGCGTGACGTAAACGCTGGTGACTTCGAGCGCGCGCTGCAGGTTCTTGATCTCGACACGCATCTGGCCGCGCAGCTTGGCGTCGAGGTTGGACAGCGGCTCGTCGAACAGGAAGACCTTGGGATTGCGCACGATGGCGCGGCCCATGGCGACGCGCTGGCGTTGGCCGCCCGACAGTTCGCGTGGCCGGCGGTCGAGTAGCGCCGACAGCTCCAGCGTTTCGGCCGCACGCTTCACGCGCGCGTCTATCTCGTCCTTCTTCATGCC
>NZ_DAMBUH010000097.1:0-8213 GCF_032053605.1 Tianweitania sp. | reverse complement strand
ATATGCGGGTAAAGCGCATAGTTCTGGAACACCATGGCGATGTCGCGCTCGGCCGGGCCGACCTCGTTCACCACGCGGCCATCGATCGAAGCGGTGCCGTGGGTGATCGTTTCCAGCCCGGCGATCATGCGCAAAAGCGTGGACTTGCCGCAGCCGGACGGACCGACCAGCACGCAGAGCGACTTGTCGGCGATCGAGATATCGACGCCCTTCACGGCCTCGACGCCGCCCCCATAAACCTTGCGGACACCTTTCAGCTCAACGGTTGCCATTCCGGTCTTATTTCTCCGTTTCGACGAGGCCGCGCACGAACCAGCGCTGCATGAACACAACCACCAGAACCGGCGGCACAATCGCGAGGATGCAGGTCACCATCACGAGGTGCCACTGCGTGTCGGCATCGGCGAAGGAGATCATCTTTCGCAGGCCGATGACGATCGTGTTCATGTCGTTGCGGTTGGTGACGAGCAGCGGCCAGAGATATTGCGTCCAGCCATAGATGAAGAGGATCACGAACAAAGCCGCGATGTTGGTGGCCGACAAGGGTAAGAGGATATCCTTGAAGAAGCGCCACGGACCGGCGCCATCCACACGTGCAGCTTCCACCAACTCGCCGGGAATGGTGAGGAAGAACTGGCGAAACAGCAGCGTCGCGGTCGCCGAGGCGATCAAGGGCACGATCAGGCCGGTATAGGTGTCGATCAGGTTCAGATCGACCATCACCTTATAGGTCGGCAGGATGCGGACTTCGACAGGCAGCATCAGCGTGATGAAGATCAGCCAGAAGAACACCATGCGGCCCGGAAAGCGGAAGAACACGATCGCATAGGCCGACAGGATCGAGATCACGATCTTGCCGACCGCGATGCCGAGCGCGACGATCGTGGAGTTCAGCAGCAGCGTCCAGACATTGACGCCGCCGATCTGGCCGATTCCGCCGAACAGCGCCTGATAATAGTTGGCGAAGAACTCCTTGCCCGGCAGCAAGGGCAGCGGCGGGCGAAGGATCGTTTGCAGCGAATGGGTCGACGCCACGAAGGTGTAGTAGATCGGAAAGGCGACGATCAGGATGCCGAGGATCAGAGTAGCGTGGGCAATGTAGCGCGAACTGCGCGGAATGCCGAGCATGGCGCCTTCTTCGCGGCGGCCCAGCAAGGCTGCCTTGGATTGGCCCGTTACTGGTGCAGCCTCAGCCATAATGCACCTTCTTCTCCACGTAGCGGAACTGGATGGCGGTCAGTGCGATGACGATCACCATCAGGATCACGGACTGCGCGGCGCTTTCGCCCAGGATCAGGTTCACGAAGCCGTCGTTGTAAACCTTGTAGACCAACGTTTCCGTGGCCTTGCCCGGTCCGCCGCCGGTCACCGCGTGGATGATGCCGAACGTGTCGAAGAAGGCATAGGTCGTGTTGATGACGAGCAGGAAGAAAGTGGTCGGAGCAAGCAGCGGGAAGATGATCGTCCAGAAGCGCTTGGTTTCCCCAGCACCGTCGATGGCCGCTGCTTCAACCAGCGTCTTCGGGATCGCCTGCAAGCCCGCGACGAAAAACAGGAAATTGTAGCTGATCTGCTTCCAGGCCGCGGCGACGATCACCAGGAACATGGCCTGCGGACCGTTCAACAAGGGATCCCAGTAGATGCCGGCCGAGCGCAGCATATAGGCAAACGTGCCCATGGAGGGGTTGAACATGAAGAGCCACAGCATGCCGGCAATTGCCGGTGCCACCGCATAGGGCCAGATCATCAGCGTGCGGTAAAAGCCTTTCCCGCGCACGACCTTATCCGCCATAACGGCAAGGAACATGGCAACCGCCATGGCAAGAACGGCCGTGGCGATCGAGAAGATCACCGTAACCTGGATCGAATTGACGTAGTTCGGATCAGCCAGGACGCGGCGGAAGTTGTCGATGCCGACGAAGGCGCTGTCCAGCCCAAACGGATCTTCGCGCAGGGTCGATTGGTAGATCGCCTGGCTGGCCGGCCAGTAGAAGAAGACGAGCGTGATCGCCAACTGCGGGGCGACCAGCAGATAGGGCAGCAGCTTGTTGGGGAATGTAACGCGGGGGCTCAAACGGGGTCCTCACGATCAGAGCGTCCCACACCGGTTGCGATGCGGGAGCGGCTTACCCGTTTTCTACGGGTAAGCCATTGCAATGCTTTAGCACATTTTATTTAGCCGGCAAGCTTACTTGCCGAGCGCCTGCTTGATCGCTGCGTTGCCGCGTTCGACGGCATTGTCCAGCGCCTGCTGCGCGGTCTGCTGACCGGCCAGCATCTTCTCGTATTCCTCGTTGAGGATATCGCGGACCTGCGGCAGGTTAGCGAGGCGCACACCCTTGGAGTTCGCAGTCGGCGCCTTGCCCATCATCTGCTGGATCGGGATTTCGCGGCCCGGCTTTTTCTCATAGAAGCCGGACTTCTTGGTCTCTTCATAGGCCGCCATCGTGACCGGGAGATAGCCGGAAACCTGATGCAGGCGCGACTGAATCGGGGTCTGCGACAGGAATTCGAAGAAGGCCGCAACGCCCTTGTACTTGTCGTCATCCTTGCCGCCGAACACCCAAAGGCTCGCGCCACCGGGGATCGTGTTCTGCGGTGCGCCTTCGGTGCCGGCTTCATAAGGAAGCTGGCCGGTGCCGAAATTCATGCCCGACTTCACCATGTCGCCCAAGCCGCCCGACGATTCAGTCAGCATGGCGCATTCGCCGGACAGGAAAAGGTTCTTCGCTTCCGCGGTGCGGCCGCCATATTTGAAGGTGCCGTCCTTGGCGAGCGCGGCGATCTCATCGAAATGCTTCACGAAGACGGGCGTGTTGATCTTCAGCTCGACATCCAATGCGGCAATGCCGTTCTCGTTGGTGCCCCATTGCTGGTTGTTCCAGGCCGCGAAGTTTTCGGTCTGGATCCAGGTCAGCCAGGTCGAGGTATAACCGCAGGCAGCAGCGCCGCTGGTCTTGATCTTCTTGGCGGCATCCCAGACTTCGGTCCAGGTCTTGGGCGGATTGTTGACGTCGAGCCCAGCCTTCTGGAAGGCGTCCTTGTTGTAATACAGGATCGGCGAGGACGAGTTGTAGGGGAAGGACAGCATCGTGCCGTCCGGCTTCGAATAATAGGAGACGATGCCGCCGAGATATTTGCTCTTGTCGAAGCTTTCGCCCGACATGGAAAGGATGTCGGCCACCGGCTTGATCGCCTTTTCGGCGGCCATCATGACACCCGTACCGGCGTCGAAAACCTGGATGATGTCTGGCGCCTGGCGTGCGCGGAATGCGGCGATGCCGGCGTTCAGCGTTTCCGGATAGGTGCCCTTGAAGACCGGAACGACCTTATAGTCGGACTGGCTTTCGTTGAATTCCTTGGCGAGCGTCTCGACGACCTCGTTATTGGCACCCGTCATGGCGTGCCACCAGCTGATTTCCGTGACGGCAAAGGATGCCGATGTCGAAAGCAGCGTTACCGACGCGGCAACAATGGCCGTAAGCCCGATGGTCTTCATAATCTCGCTCCCATATTGTTGGCGAAAGATTGCTTCCGCGACAGGGAGTATCGTCGGATTGTGACAGCCAAACAACCGTTTTCACAAGCGGCAGCAGCATTGTCCGATGGTAAAAAGGCGCAGGCTGCATAAAGGGGCCCGCGCCTGATTGAATAGATCCGCTGATGAGGATCAGAGCGTGCTGTAGCCGCCGGTATATTCGCTGACTTCAATGTCGCCGGCGATATCGGGACGCATCATCGCCATGTGCAGGTTGGCGTTGACGAAGCCGGCCGGCGATCCGCAATCGAAGGTACGGCCGGAAAACTCATACGGCCGGATTTCCTGCGTTTCCATGAGCTTGATCAGCGCGTCGGTGAGCTGGATCTCGCCGCCGGCGCCCGGTGTCTGATTCTCGAGGAGGTCGAAGATTTCAGGCTGCAGGATGTAACGGCCCGAAATGTAGAGGTTGGATGGAGCCGTGCCCTGCGGCGGCTTTTCCACCATGCCGGTGATACGACGATCCGCGCCATCCGAAAGGGAAACGATGCCGAACTTGTGGGCTTCTTCCGGCTTGCACTGTTCAACGGCGATGACGTTGCCACCCGATTTGTCGTACACGGAAACCATGGAAGCGATGCAAGGCTGCTGATCGACCATGAGCATATCGGGCAGAAGCACTGCGAAAGGTTCGTCGCCGATCACGTGGCGGGCAGCCCAGACCGCATGGCCAAGGCCGCGCGCTTCCTGCTGGCGCACGAAGGAAATGGAGCCCGCCTTGGGCGTCATGGAGGTGAGCTTGTCGGCCACGCTGAGCTTGTTCTTGGAACGCAGCGACGTGTCGAGTTCGAACGCATGATCGAAATGATCCTCGATCACGCCCTTACCGCGGCCGATCACGACCACGATGTGCTCGATGCCGGAGGAAAATGCTTCTTCCACGATGTAGTCGATGATGGGACGATCCACCACGGTGAGCATCTCCTTGGCGACGCTCTTGGTGGCTGGAAGCATGCGGGTGCCGAAGCCCGCTGCGGGAATTACGGCCTTGCGAATAATTTTGGTCATGCAGCGTTCAGCTTCGATCTGACAGGGATGGCTGGGCATATGGTGCAGCAAAGAAGTTTCACAATGGTTCCGTCAAAGCGCGATATTGCAGGCGCGAGACTGTAGACAATCGATGATGCGCCCATTTCCATTTGCCTCGGCAACCAATTTGGATCAAATCGGTTTAACCGGGTCGCCAGCTTCAGGCCTTGAGGCTGCGAAATCATGAGCACGGATAAAATCATGGATGTTCAGACGGATTCTTCGCGCCTGAAGTTTTCAGACGTGGCGCTTCCCGCAGCGGCGGATTTGCCGATCCGGTCGAATTTCATCCGAGAAGAAAACCTTCGCAGCCTGGGCGCCGAGTTCGCCAACAACAGCGAAAGCTTCCTGCGCGACATCAAGCCGTTCGATGTGCAGGAGCGGCTCAAGGACAACGCCGCCAAGATCCTCGGCGTTTATCGCGCGACCAATGATGCGGTGGCGCGCGGCGATACGATTACGCCGGCCGCGCAATGGCTGCTCGACAACAACCATGTGGTGGAAGAAGCGATCCACCAGGTTCGTCGCGATCTTCCGCACCGCTTCTACCGCGAACTCCCGCTGATCCGCATCGGAGGCGGACACGAGATCCCGCGCGCGCTGGCCTTGGCCTGGCTTTATGTTGCGCACACAGACAGCGCTGTTTCGGAAAGCTCCTTTCAGGCTCTGGTACACGGTTTTCAGACCGTTCACCCGCTGAAGATCGGCGAGCTGTGGGCCCTACCCTCGATCCTGCGCTTCGTGCTGATCGAGAACCTGCGGCGCCTTGCCCTGCGCGTCGATCGCGCCCGCGAGATGCGCCAGGTCGCCAACGTGGTTGCCGACCGTATCCTTGGTTCCGGTTCGGTTCGGGCTGGCGAAGAGGCGCTGAAGCCGCTCGCGCGGCATGCGCAGGACAACACATTCGCCACGCAGCTGCTGTACCGCCTGCGCGACGGCTCGCGCAATGCAGGCGAAGCGCTGCGCTGGCTGGAAACCGAGCTGGAAAAGGCCGGAAACGATGCCGAGGTCGTGATCCACGGCGAGCATCAGACGCTGTCTTCCGGCAATGTCACGACCGGCAACATCATCCGCAGCCTGCGCCTGGTCGACGACGTGGAATGGAGCGACTGGTTCGAGGCGCTCAGCTATGTCGACGAGGAACTGCGCAAGACACCGCATTTTGCCGAACTCGATTTTGCGTCGCGCAACGAATACCGCAAGGCCATCGAAAAACTGGCGCGCCGGTCCGGGAAAACGGAAGTCGAGGTCGCGCGTCTGACCCTGGCCCATGCGGCGGTGGACGGCGATGCCGGCGTTGTTCTGGTTGGCTCCGGCCGCGAAGCCTTCGAACAGGAACTCGGTTACAACCCGACCTTTTCCCAGCGTTTTCGCCGCATCTGGCGTCGTGCCGGCTGGATGGCTGTTGCCGGCCCAGTTGCTGTCCTGACGGGCCTATTGCTTCTGGCCGCGGGCCTCGGTCTGTGGGCGCTCGGCGCCACCCCCGCAGCCATGACGATACTGCTCATCCTGTTTTCGATCCCTGCGATCGAGGGAGCGGTCGGTCTTTATAATACGCTGACGCTGCTGTTCCTGACGCCGACGCGCATGATCGGCTACGAATACAAGGAAGGCGTGCCGGCAGAAGCGCGCACGCTGGTCGTGATCCCCTCGCTGATCGGCTCGCGCGACGATGTCGATGAAAGCGTGCGCAACCTCGAAGTGCATTTCCTCGCCAATATGAAGGGCGAGCTGTCCTTCGCGCTGCTCACCGACTGGAACGACAGCAAACACGAGATTTCGC
This sequence comes from Tianweitania sp., assembly GCF_032053605.1. NCBI lineage: Bacteria > Pseudomonadati > Pseudomonadota > Alphaproteobacteria > Hyphomicrobiales > Phyllobacteriaceae > Tianweitania > Tianweitania sp. The sequence continues at coordinate 1,863 of NZ_DAMBUH010000097.1, read as the reverse complement.
CCGAGGATCAGGACCTGCTGGATTACGCGCGCAGCGAAATCCGCGTGCTGAACGAGCGCTATCCGCGCGACACAAACGTCCGCTTCCACATCCTCCATCGCCGGCGCCTTTGGAACAAGGCTGAAGGCGTGTGGATGGGCTGGGAGCGCAAGCGCGGCAAGCTGCATGAGCTGAACCTGCTTTTGCGCGGCGACGACGACACCACCTTCCTGACGCCGGACACAGCCCTGCCGGAAGGCGTGGTTTATGTCATGACGCTTGACGCCGACACGCGCATGACACGCGAAGCAGCGACGCGTCTCGTCGGCAAGATGCAGCATCCGCTGAACCGACCTGTGAACGATCCGAAGACCGGTATCGTGATCCGCGGCGCGGCCATCCTGCAGCCGCGCGTGACGCCGTCGCTGACCACGGGCGACGAAGCCTCGTTCTTCCAGCGCGTGTTCTCGGCCAATCGTGGCCTCGATCCGTACGTCTTCGCTGTCTCCGACGTTTATCAGGACGTCTTCGGCAGCGGCACATTCACCGGCAAGGGCCTGTACCACATCGATGCGGTGGAGGCGGCCTGGAAGGGTCGTATCGCCGAAAACTCAGTGCTGAGCCACGATCTGCTGGAAGGCTCGCTCGCTGGCGCGCAGCTTGCAACCGATGTCGAGCTCATCGAGGACTATCCGACCCGCTATACCACCGACGCCTCGCGCCACCATCGCTGGGCGCGCGGCGATTGGCAGCTTCTGCCCTACCTGTTCGACCCGAAGTCGGGCATTCCCGGCCTGTCGCGCTGGAAGATGGTGGACAATCTGCGCCGTACCATCACGCCGATCTTCTGGGTGCTGGCATCGATCGCCGGCTGGAGCCTGCTGCCCTTCACATTCGCGGTGCAATGGCAGGCGCTGCTGATCATCACACTGTTCCTGGCACAGACTTTCGAGCTGATGGACTCACTGTTCCCGCGCTCCTTCGACGTCACCATGCGTGGCCATGTCAGCGGCGTGTTGCGCGACATCGCCTTTGCCACCGCGCATGTGGTGCTAAAGGTCGTGCTGATCGCTCATTCGGCCTGGCTAATGGGCGATGCGATTATCCGCACGCTGTACCGCATGTTCGTCAGCCGCCGCGACCTGCTCGAATGGCGCACGGCCTCGCAGGCCTCCAAGGGCGGCAACGATCTGCTCGGCACCTTCAGCACAATGCATGGCGCTCTTGTGATCGCCGTGGTCGGCGTCGCCATTCCCACGATCGCAAACTCCAGCGGCGCCTTCCTTGGCGCGCTGTTTGCTCTCTTCTGGATCGGCTCGCCGGCCTTCGCCTGGCTGATCAGCCGCTCGGCACATTCGGAAGACCGCTTGGAAGTGTCGGCCGACGACAAGCTGTCGCTGCGCGTCGTGGCGCGCCGCACCTGGCTCTACTTCGAAACGTTCGTTACGCCGGGCGAGCACTTCCTGCCGCCGGACAATTTCCAGGAGAACCCTGTCGGCATCGTCGCCCATCGGACTTCGCCGACCAATATTGGCGTGTATCTCCTGTCCTCTATCTCCGCGCGCGACTTCGGCTGGATCAGCCTGGCCGAAACGGCTGAGCGCATCGATCAGACTGTCGCCACGATGGAAAAGATGCAGCGCTTCCGCGGGCATCTCTACAACTGGTACGACACGCAGTCGCTGCAGCCCCTGCTGCCGCTTTATGTGTCGGCGGTCGATAGCGGCAATCTTGCAGGTCATCTCATCGCGGTTGCGCGCGCTTGTTCGGATTGGGCCGAAGCACCGGCCGCTTACCTTCAGGGCGATTTCGACGGTGTGCTGGATGTCACCACCATCCTCGACGAAACGCTGGCCGCCCTGCCCGACGACCGCCGCCCGCTGC
>NZ_DAMBUH010000096.1:0-12357 GCF_032053605.1 Tianweitania sp. | reverse complement strand
CTTGCGCAGCGCATGGATGCGGTGATCGAAGGGTGCATCCGAGCCACGGGCCGCATCGGTCGACAAAGCGCCGGTGACAAGCGCGGTCTGGAACAGCGTTTCGGCCTCGAACAGGCCGGCCAGCGCGTAAGCCGTGGAGAACTGCGTGCCGTTGAGCAGTGCCAAGCCCTCCTTGGCGCCGAGCACGGCCGGCTTCAAACCGGCGGCTTCCAGTCCTTGAGTGGCCGGCACGCGGGTCTCGCCCTGCCAGATCTCGCCGACGCCGATCATCGCCGCCGTCATATGCGACAGCGGCGCCAGATCGCCGGACGCACCGACCGAGCCCTGCGCCGGCACCACGGGAATGACGTTTTTCGCCAGCATGGCTTCCAGCAGTTCCAGCGTCTTCAGCTGAACGCCGGAAGCGCCCTGCGCCAGGCTCGCCAACTTCAACGCCATCATCAGCCGCGTGACAGCTACCGGCATCGGCACGCCGGTTCCGGCCGAATGGCTGAGCACGATGTTGCGCTGGAGCGTCGCCAGATCGGCATCGGGGATGCGCACGGACGCCAGCTTTCCGAAGCCGGTATTGATGCCGTAGACAGGCTCGCCCTTCGCCAGAATGCGCGCAATGGCGTCAGCACTGGCCTGAACCTTCGGCTTGCAGGCCGGATCAAGCGCGATATCGGCGCCGCGCCAGATCGCGCGCCAGTCGGCCAGCGAGGCGGAGCCGGGATGGATGGTGATGCTAGGCATGATGGTGCTCCGGGAATAGCGCGGACGGGGCAGGACCCCCACCCCTTACCCCTCCCCTCAAGGGGGAGGGGGATTCTGAGGTGTGGTCGCTTAATGGCAAGGCAGCAGGACGGGGCACCACAACGGCACGCGCATCCCTTACAATGAAGTAGAACGCGTCGGCGCTAGGCGGGAATGCAGTAGAAGGCAGCGCTGCGCTGACGTCCCCCTCCCCCCCCTTGAGGGGAGGGATAAAGGGTGGGGGTAACACGGTCGCCACCATCACCTCCCCCGCCAAACCCGCGCATGCAGCGGATTGAACCCAATGCGGTAAACAAGCTCAGCCGGACGCTCGATGTCCCAGATCGCCAAGTCGGCCCACTTGCCGGCTTCCAGCGTTCCCACCTCATCCTGCAGCCCCAGCGCCTGGGCAGCATGGCGGGTGACGCCGGCGATGCATTCGGCGACCGTCATCGAAAACAAGGTCGCGCCCATATTCATGGTGAGCAGCAGCGAGGTCAGCGGCGAGGTGCCGGGATTCGAGTCGGTGGCAAGCGCCATCGGCACATTGAAACGGCGGAACAGGTCAATCGGCGGCTTCTTGGTTTCGCGAATGAAATAGAACGCGCCGGGCAGGATCACGGCAACCGTGCCGCTCCTGCTCATCGCCTCCGCACCCAACGCGCTCGTATGTTCGAGATGATCGGCCGACAAAGCGCCGTAGCTTGCAGCCAAAGCCGCACCGTCGAGATCGCTGAGCTGGTCGGCATGCAGTTTAACCGGCAGGCCGAGTGCCTTGGCGGCATCGAACACCCTGGCGATCTGCTCGGGCGAAAACGCGATGCCTTCGCAGAACCCATCCACCGCATCGGCAAGACCATCGCGCGCGATCGCCGGCAGCATTTCGGACGCGACCTTCTCGATATAAGCGTCCTTGTCGCCGCCCGCTTCAACCGGCAGCGCATGGGCGCCGAGGAAGGTCGTGCGCACCGATACCTGACGTTCGGCAGCCAGCCGGCGTGCCGCGCGCAGCGACTTGGACTCGCTTTCACCGTCGAGCCCGTAGCCGGACTTCACCTCAATTGTGGTGACGCCTTCCGCCAGGAGCGCATCGAGCCGCGGCAGCGTTTCCTTCACGAGCTGATCCTCGGAAGCAGCGCGTACGCCGCGAACCGATGACACGATGCCGCCGCCGGCACGCGCGACTTCCTCGTAGCTCGCGCCGGCCAGCCGCATCTCGAACTCGTTGGCACGGTTGCCGGCATAGATGAGATGGGTGTGGCAATCGATCAGACCGGGCGTGATCCAGCGATCCTCGCAATCGATCACCTGCGCATTGCCAAGCCCCGTTGGCAGATCACTTTCCGGCCCGGCATGCACGATCCGGCCGTCCACGGCCGCCACCGCACCGCCCTCGATCTCACCCAGGCCGCCGAGATCAAGTCGTAGCGTCCCCAGCCGAGCATTGCGCCAGATGGTCGGTCGAGCGGCAGATCCGGCCATGATCACACTTCCCCGTCGGATGGTTGTTATGTATAGACATAATGAACGAACAGGCGCAGGCTTGGCAAGTGAGAAAACGAGGTGTCAGTGATGACCAGTATCCATGCTAGCCAAGCGCTGCTTTCCACCGGCTGGACCGATAATGTCAGGCTGAGCCTCGACGGTGGCCGCATTACCAGGCTGGAAACCGGCATCGCGCCTCAAGCCGGTGACGAGCACCATGCCATCCTTCTGCCGGCAATGCCGAACGTCCACAGCCACGCTTTCCAGCGCGGCATGGCGGGTCTGGCCGAGGTGCGCGGACCGGGTTCCGACAGTTTCTGGAGTTGGCGCGAGGTGATGTACCGCTTCGCGCTGACCATGACGCCCGAGGATGTCGAAGCGGTGGCCGCGCAGCTTTACGTCGAAATGCTGGAAGCAGGCTTCGGCCGCGTCGGCGAGTTCCATTACCTGCACCACCAGCCGGACGGGCGGCCTTATGCCGATATCGGCGAGCTCGCCGCACGCATCGCGTCGGCCGCCAGCGATACCGGCATCGCGCTGACGCTGCTGCCCGTCTTCTACGCCCATTCCGGCTTTGGCGGCGGAGCGCCGAACGAAGGCCAGCGCCGCTTCATCAACACCCGAGACCAGTTCGCCGCCTTGGCTGAACGCTGCGAAACGCTCACAAACGCCCTGCCGAACGGCGTCACCGGTCTCGCTCCACACAGCCTCCGCGCCGTCACTCCGGAAGAACTCGACTGGCTTGCCACTCTGCGACCGGACAAGCCGATCCACATCCACATCGCCGAACAGGTGAAGGAGGTCGAGGACTGCCTGGCCTGGTCCGGGCAGCGGCCGGTCGAGTGGCTGCTCGATCATCAGGCGGTGGACCATCGTTGGTGCATGATCCACGCCACCCACATGACACCGGCCGAGACGCAAGCCTTCGCAAAAACCGGCGCGGTGGCCGGCCTTTGCCCGATCACCGAAGCCAATCTCGGTGACGGCATGTTCGAGGGCGTGGATTTCGCCCAACACGGCGGCGCAATCGCGATCGGCTCGGATTCCAACATCGAGATCGGCGTCGGCGCCGAGTTGCGGGCGATGGAATATGCCCAGCGCCTGAAACATCGCGGCCGCAACATGCTCGTTGAACCCGGCAAGTCGAACGGAGCGGCGCTGTTCAACCGTTCGCTCGTTGGTGGCACGCAGGCGCTCGGCGTTCAAGGCGGCCTCCATGAAGGTGCGGCGGCCGATTTTGTCAGCCTCCAGGCCGATGATGTCGCGTTGGCCGGTCGCGATGGCGATGCCATCCTCGATGCCTGGATCTTCTCCGGCCGTCCGCTTGTGGACTGCGTCTGGGTCGACGGCACCAAGCAGGTCGAAGCCGGCCGCCACGCCAGGCGCGAAGCCATCGCCCAGCGCTTCACGCGCACGGTCGAGCGGCTGCTGTCCTGATGAACCGCGCCATCCCGATTCATCGCAGGATCCGTGCGGCGATCGAAGACAAGATCCTGTCCGGCGATTGGCCGCCCGGCACGCGCATCCCAGCCGAAACCGAGCTCGCCGCGACCTACAACTGCGCCCGTATGACCGTAAACAAGGCGCTGACCGAACTCGCCGCCGACGGGCTGATCGAGCGGCGGCGTAAATCCGGCAGCGTGGTGAAGCGCCCCGTTCTGCAATCGGCCGTCTTGGAAATCCACGACATCAAGGCGGAAGTGGAAGCCGCCGGCTTTGCCTATCGCTACCGGGTCGAAAAGCGAAAGGTCCGCAACGCCACCCGCCCCGATTGCGAACGCCTGCAGCTGGAAGCACCGGTTTCGGTTCTCGCCCTTTCCTGCCTCCATCTGGCGGACGATCGCCCCTTCTGCTGGGAAGACCGCCTGATCAGCCTGTCCGCTGTGCCGCAAGCGCATGATGCCAGCTTCACCCATCAATCGCCCGGCGCCTGGCTGATCGACGAAGTGCCCTGGAGTGCTGCCGAACACCGCATCAGCGCCGTCGCCGCCGACGCATCCCTGTCCGCCCTCCAACTCGCCCCCAACACCCCCTGCCTCGCCATCGAGCGCCGAACCTGGAACGCCGAGGAGCCCGTCACCCATGTGCGCCTGATCTATCCAGGCGACGCCCATGCGCTCGTGGCGCGCTTTGCGCCGTCGAAAGCCGGCTAATAATCAGGTTCTTCTGGCTACTGCCGTGACGTTGCGATAGGGTACCGCTGCATATTGAGCGGGAGGGCTTTCCATGAAGCGGTCGAGGGTCAACGCCATTCTGCGCGAGGGCGAAGCGTTTATTCGCTCGTTCAACTTCGCTATGCCGCCTTTCGCATCCTGGTCGCCGCGTGAGCTCATCGAGCGCCGGCCGGCCGGCATCATCGACGCACGGCTCGGCTGGGACATCACCGATTACGGCCAGGGCCGGTTCGACGAGATGGGCCTGTTTCTGTTCACCGTGCGCAACGGCCGCGCCGAGGATCTGACGCGCGGCACCGGCATGCTTTATGCCGAAAAGATCATGATCTCGCGCCGCGACCAGCTTTCGCCCATGCATCGCCATGTCGTAAAGGCCGAGGACATCATTAATCGGGGCGGCGGCAAGCTGGTGATCGAGCTGTTTGCCGGCGCGCCGGATGGCTCTCTCGACCGCGAAGCCGACGTCACCGTGCCGACCGATGGCGTGTTGCGCACCTTCAAGCCCGGCGGCAAGCTGGTGCTCGAACCCGGTGAAAGCGTCACGCTGATGCCCGGCGTCTGGCACGCCTTCTGGGGCGAAGGCGCGGATGTGCTGATCGGCGAGGTGTCGACGGTGAACGACGACCTCACCGACAACATCTTTGCCGAACCGATCGGGCGCTTTTCCACGATCGAGGAAGATGAAGAGCCTTACCGCCTCCTTGTTTCCGATTACGATGCGGCACTTGGCAGCCCGGCCTAAGACCATGGGCTAGGCTTGCCAGATCGCATCCGAACGCGATTTAGTAGTCTCGTAAACATCAAGCGGCCGAAAGAGCCGCCGGGGAACGAGAGACTGCATGGCGATCAAGGCTGCGATCCACCACCTCACGCATTACCGCTACGACCGTCCCGTCACGTTGGGACCGCAGATCATCCGCCTGAGACCGGCGCCGCATTCGCGCACAAGGGTGATCTCACATTCCCTGAAGGTTTCGCCGGACAACCATTTCGTCAACCTGCAGCAGGACCCCTACGGCAACTGGCAGGCACGCTTCGTGTTTCCCGAGCCGGTGCGCGAGCTGAAGATCGAGGTCGATGTCGTCGCCGACATGACGGTCTACAACCCGTTCGACTTCTTTGTGGAGCCGGAAGCCGAAAGCTTCCCCTTCACCTATCCCGCCGACATCGTGGACGACCTGTCGATCTACCGCACGCCGGAAGACGCAGGGCCGAAGCTACAGGCTTTCCTCGACACGATCGAGCGCGAGGCGCCGTCCACCGTCAACTTCCTGGTCGATCTCAACACCCGCATTTCCCGCGAGATCGCTTATCTCATCCGCATGGAAGCGGGCGTGCAGACGCCGGAGGAAACGCTGGAGCGCGCATCCGGCTCGTGCCGGGACTCGTCCTGGTTGCTGGTGCAGGTGCTGCGCCATCTCGGCTTTGCGGCGCGCTTCGTGTCCGGTTATCTCGTTCAGCTGAAGCCCGACCTTGTGTCGCTGGATGGACCGGCGGGCACCGCCGTCGACTTCACCGATCTGCATGCCTGGGCGGAAGTCTATCTGCCCGGCGCAGGCTGGATCGGCTTCGACCCGACCTCGGGTCTGCTTACCGGCGAAAGCCACATTCCGCTTGCCGCCACGCCGCACTACCGGAATGCGGCACCCATCAGCGGTCTGGCGAGCTTTGCCGAAGTCGATTTCGCCTTCGACATGCGCGTTGACCGCGTGGCCGAACATGCGCGCATCACCAAGCCGTTTTCGGACGAAGCCTGGGCCGAACTCGACGCGCTCGGTCACGCCATTGATGCCGAATTGCAAGCAGAGGACGTGCGCCTTACGATGGGCGGCGAGCCGACCTTCGTGTCGATCGACGACTTCGAATCTGCGGAATGGAACACGGCTGCCGTCGGTCCCACCAAGCGCGACAAGGCCGACCAGCTAATCCGCCGCTTGCGCGAAAAGTTCGCGCCGGGCGGCTTCCTGCATTACGGTCAGGGCAAGTGGTATCCCGGCGAAACCCTGCCGCGCTGGACCTTCTCGCTTTACTGGCGCAAGGACGGCGAGGCCATCTGGACCGATCCCGACCTCATCGCTACCGAAACAGCCCAAACCAGGGCCGGCCCGCGCGAGGCGGAAGCGCTGACCGCCGCCATCGCCGAACATCTCGATCTGCCGACCGACGCGGTTGCGCCCGCTTATGAGGACCCCGCCGAATGGGTGCTTCGCGAGGGCAACCTGCCTCGCAATGTCGATCCCAATAATTCGGAACTCGCCGATGCCGAAGCGCGCAATCGCATGGCGCGCGTCTTCGAGCGCGGTTTGAACAAGCCGTCCGGCTACGTCCTGCCGGTGCAGCGCTGGAACGCGCAGGCATCCGGCCATCGCTGGCAGACGGAAAAGTGGAAGACGCGGCGCGGCAAGCTGTTCCTGGTGCCGGGTGACTCACCTGTCGGCTATCGCCTGCCCTTGAGCGCGTTGGAACACATCCCGCCGGCCCGCTTCCCCTTCATCGTGCCGACCGATCCCTCCATCGACCGCGCGCCCTTGCCGCCGCGCAGCGCCCTTTCCGCGCCCGGTTCGCAGAACCAACAGGGCGATGATCGCAATCTGCCGGAAGCCTCGTTCGAGGCAGGCACCACGACACAGAACCAGATCGAGCAGACCGCCTCCACCATCGAAGGCGTCGTGCGTACGGCGATCTCCGTGGAACCGCGCGATGGCCGTCTTTGCGTCTTCATGCCGCCGGTGGAAGCGCTGGAGGATTACCTTGAGCTAATCGCCGCAGCGGAAGAAGCCGCCAAAAAGATCGGCCTGCCCGTTCATATCGAAGGCTATGCTCCGCCGCAGGACCCGCGTCTGGAGGTCATCCGCGTCGCGCCCGATCCGGGCGTCATCGAGGTCAACATTCATCCGGCCGCGAACTGGCAGGACTGCGTCGACACCACCACCAAGCTCTACGAGGAAGCGCGGCAGACCCGGCTCGGCGCCGACAAGTTCATGATCGACGGCCGCCACACCGGCACCGGCGGCGGCAACCATGTCGTGGTGGGCGGCGCAACGCCGATGGACAGCCCGTTCCTGCGCCGGCCTGATCTGCTGAAGAGCCTCGTGCTTTATTGGCAGCGCCACCCCGCTTTGTCCTACCTGTTTTCCGGCCTGTTCATCGGCCCGACCAGCCAGGCGCCACGCGTCGATGAAGCACGCCATGACGCGCTTTACGAGCTGGAAACGGCGCTCGCACAGGTGCCCAAGCCCGGTGAGGGTCTGGCACCTGCGCCCTGGCTGGTGGACCGTCTGTTCCGCAACCTGCTGGTGGATGTCACCGGCAACACGCATCGCTCCGAAATCTGCATCGACAAGCTGTTTTCGCCCGATGGTCCGACCGGCCGGCTAGGGCTCGTGGAATTCCGTGGCTTCGAGATGCCGCCCTCTCCTCGTATGAGCCTTGCCCAGCAATTGCTGGTCCGCGCCATCATTGCCCGCCTGTGGAAAGCTCCGCTTGATGGCAATTTCGTGCGCTGGGGAACCGCTCTGCATGACCGCTTCATGCTGCCGCATTACGTCTGGGCCGATTTCCGCGGCGTGCTGGCCGATCTCACCCGCCATGGTTTTCCGGTCAAAGCCGAATGGTTCGAAGCGCTGCTCGAGTTCCGCTTCCCCTTCTGCGGCGAGGTGGAAACCGAAGGCCTTCGCCTCGAGATCCGGCAAGCGCTGGAGCCGTGGAACGTACTTGGAGAGACCGGCGCGATCGGCGGAACGGTGCGGTATGTCGACTCCTCCGTCGAACGCGTGCAGGTGCGCGCCGAAGGCTTCAACCCCGAGCGCCACGGCGTGCTATGCAACGGCCGCGCCGTGCCCCTGCAGCCAACGGAAACGAACGGCACCTTCGTCGCCGGCGTGCGCTTCAAGGCCTGGCAGCCCTCATCCGGCCTGCACCCGACGCGCCCGGTGGATGCACCGCTCACTTTCGACATCTTCGACCGCTGGTCGGGCCGCGCGCTCGGCGGCTGCGTCTACCATGTCGCGCATCCCGGCGGGCGCAACTACGACACGTTCCCGGTCAACACCAACGAGGCCGAAGCGCGTCGCCTCGCCCGCTTCATCCCCTATGGCCACACACCGGGTTCAGCCACGTTCCGGTCTGAACAACCATCGCGTGAATTTCCGCACACGCTCGACTTACGTCGTCCGGCTGATATCTAAGCTTTTCCAGCAAAAGTGCGCAGCGGATTTGCGTCCGGAAATGCTTGGAAATAAAGGGGCTAGAGCATTGATGGTGAGACTTTTCCCGCGATCAGTGCTCTATCAGGCGGCCACGCTTAGAGCCAGCCCAAAACCTGGGCTGGCGCGCTCTTATCGCCCGTTCCCCGGCGTCTTTGACGAGATGATGGCGGCGGATGGAACCGTGCGCCCGGCGTGGCAGCCGCTGATGGACGCGCTGAACGGCCTCAAGGCGGACGAGATCAGCCGCCGCTTTGCCAGAGCCGACCGCTATCTCAGCGATGCCGGCGTTTTTTACCGGCTTTACAACGGCGGCGGCGCGACCGAGCGGCAGTGGCCACTGTCGCATCTGCCGCTGATCCTCGACGAAGCGGAATGGCAGGCCATCGCCGCCGGCCTCACCCAGCGCGCCGACCTCCTTGAAGCACTTTGCGCCGACATCTACGGTGACAACCGCATGGTGGCGGAAGGCCTGCTGCCGCCTGAACTGATCGCCGACAATCCCGAATGGCTGCGCCCGATGGTCGGCCACACGCCATCAGGTGGCCACTTCCTCCACTTCTTGGGCTTCGAGCTCGGCCGCGACCGTGACGGTCGCTGGCGGGTTCTCGGCGACCGCACGCAGGCGCCATCTGGCGCTGGCTTTGCGCTGGAAAACCGCGTCGCCATCACCCGCGCCTTCGGCGACACCCACAGCGCGATGAATGTCCATCGCTTAGCTGGCTTCTTTCGCGACTTCCGCGAGCATCTTTCCGGCCTACGCCGCAGCGCTGATGAAGCGATCGCCATCATCACGCCCGGCCCGCTCAACGACACCTATTTCGAACACGCTTATATCGCCCGCTATCTCGGCTTCCCCCTGCTCGAGGGCGAGGACCTAGCGGTGGTTGACGGCAAGGTCAACGTCCGCACGGTGTCCGGTCTCAAGCCGCTTGGCGTACTTTGGCGCCGACTCGATGCCGCCTTCACCGATCCGCTGGAGTTCCGTGCCGATTCACGCATCGGCACGCCGGGGCTGGCCGGCGCGTTGCGCGACAAGCAAGCCGCCATGGTCAATGCGCTCGGCTCCGGCATCCTGGAAACGCGGGCACTGCTTGCCTTTTTGCCGGCCCTGGCCGAACGTCTCGTCGGCGAAGACCTGAAGCTTCCCAATATCGCGACCTGGTGGTGCGGGCAGCCAACCGAAGCTGCATTCGTCCAGGAGCGCTTTGACGATCTCCTGATCGGCCCCGCCGTCGCCACCGGCCTGCCGGTGGAAGATGGCATCACGAAGCTCGGCGCTGCCATGACGGCGACGGCCCGCCAGGCTGCCTTGCATGATCTGGCTGTGAACGGCAGAAGCACGGTCGGCCAGGAAGCCATTGCGCTCTCCACCATGCCGGTCAACCTGCGCAGCCGCCTGGTGCCGCGCCCCGTGGTTCTGCGTGTGTATGCGGCGCGCACCGCAGAGGGCTGGACGATCATGCCCGGCGGTCTGGCGCGCATTGCTCAAACCACCGATCCCGCGGCAATCGCCTTGCAGCGCGGCGGCCGCGTGGCCGATGTGTGGGTGACGAGCCCCAAGCCCGTCGATCAGGTCACCCTGATGAGCCGCGAAGGCGATGAGGTTGTGCGCACGCCGCAGGGCCTGCTGCCCTCGCGCACCGCTGACAACCTGTTCTGGCTCGGTCGCTACGTCGAGCGCGCCGAAGACACGGTGCGCATCTTGCGCGCTTACAACAGCCGCCTCGCCGAGCGCCCTGATGACCGCTCCGGTCTTCTTGCTATGACCGCAGGCTATCTCAAGCCTCTTGGCACCGATCCTACCCGCGGCATCCCCGCTTCACTTGTGGATGCGATCGACGACGTCCAGCATACGGCCGCGCGCGTCCGCGACCGCTTTTCGCCCGATGGCTGGCTCGCTCTGCGCGACCTGTCCAAGGCGGTCGGGCAGTTCGCGCCCAAAATTCAGCCCGGCGACGATGCGGCGCGCGCCATGACCGTGATCCTGCGCAAGCTCACCGGCTTTTCAGGCTTGGTGCATGAAAACATGGTGCGCTTCACCGGCTGGCGCTTTCTGGAAATTGGCCGCCGCCTCGAACGCGCAATTCAGATGGCGCGCTCGATCGACACCTTCGCCGACAGGGACGCTCCCGACGGCGCGCTCGATATGCTGCTGGAGATCGGCGACAGCACCATCACCCATCGCCGGCGTTATTCCATGACCTTCCGCGCGCTGTCTCATATCGACCTTCTTGCGCTCGATCCGCTCAACCCCCGCTCGATCCTGTTCCAGCTGGCCGAGTTGAAAGCGCAGATCGAACTTCTGCCATCGCGCGGCGAGACTTCTGCCCGTTCGCCGTTACGTCTCGAAGCCCTGCGCCTGCACACCGCGCTCGCGGTACGCGAACCCGCGGCCATCGACCGCGCCGTGCTGGACACGCTGCGCAACGATCTCGCCGGCCTGTCGAACCTCCTCACCGCGACCTATTTCCGCTGATGCTTTACGACATTCGTCTCAGCCTGCGTTACGATTACGGCTATCCCGTCGCCGGCGGACGCCATCTGCTGCGCGTCACGCCGCCTACCCTGCCCGGCATCCAGACGGTGGTTGCCAATTCCCTATCGGTTTCGCCGGAACCGGGAGAGCGCCGCGACGCAACCGATTTCTTCGGCAATGCAAGCACGGCGCTCGGCTTCAACAAGCCGCATGACGATCTCGAGCTCGTCATGTGTGCGCGGGTCAAGGTTGAGCGCCAGACCGCGGCCTTCGACATGTCGCCCGACATCGAAGGACTGGCCGGAGAGATCGCCGCTGTGCGCTCACTCGGCGCCCATTCACCGCATCACTTTCGCAGCCAAACCGAGCGCCTGCCCCACGTTCCCGACATCGCCGCCTATGCACAGACAAGCCGCGCCGCCGGCCGCTCGGTGCGCGCCACGGTCGAGGATCTCGGCCGCCGCATCTACAACGACTTCGCCTATGATCCCGACGCCACGCGCGTGGACACGCCCATCACGGAAGCCTTCGCGCTCAGACGCGGCGTTTGCCAGGACTTTGCCCACATCATGATTGCCGCCTGCCATACGCTTGGCATCCCCGCCGGCTATGTCAGCGGCTTCATCCGCACCATCCCGCCGGAGGGGCAGGAGCGGCTCGAAGGCGCGGACGCCATGCATGCCTGGGTCCGCGCCTGGTGCGGCCGCGAAGCCGGCTGGGTGGAGTTCGATCCCACCAACGACATGGCCGCATCCGACGACCACATCATCGTCGCCACGGGGCGAGATTACCGCGACGTGTCCCCCATCATCGGCGTGCTCCAGGCCGGCGGCCGGCACAAGACTGACCAGAGCGTGGATGTGAAGCCGGTAACGGAAGGCTGAACGCGCTTCTGGTAGAAGCGGTGGAAATCCTCTCGGGTGGATTCACTCTGCATGGGGATCGCCTTAAGATTGCGCCGCATCGCCTCCCAGCTAAATTTTGCCGCAAGGGTTGCGATTTTTCCCGTTTGGCCCTAGGTGAAGCGCATCTGTCGACCGTGTTGGATTCTTATGGGTCCTGTTCCGGTCGCCTAGCCCGGAAAATTCGACCAAAAAGACCAAGGGGTCAGTCATTGCAGGTTCTCGTCCGTGACAACAATGTGGAGCAGGCGCTCCGCGTTCTGAAGAAGAAATTGCAGCGCGAAGGCGTGTTCCGCGAGATGAAGGCGCGCCGCTCCTTCGAGAAGCCGTCCGAGCGCCGTGCGCGCGAAAAGGCTGAAGCCGTGAGCCGCAGCCGC
>NZ_DAMBUH010000095.1:5538-12683 GCF_032053605.1 Tianweitania sp. | reverse complement strand
GCGTTGCGCCCATGTCGGCGGTCATCGCAGTCATGGCTTGGCCAGCGCCGCCGCCAGATCGCGAACCGCACCGGCCGTGCGCGGGCCGAAGCCAATCAGATAGGTTCCTTCCATGCGGATCACCTTCTTCGTCTTGCCAGCTGGCGTTTCGGCCAGTGCCGGATGGCTGAACAGCTGCTCGTCGGACGCGCCATGGTCGCCGCGATCCATCATCAGGATCATATCCGGTGCCGCCGTGATGATCGCTTCGTCGGTGACCTGCTTGTAGCCCTTGAAGGCGCTCATGACGTTTTCGGCACCCGCCATAGCAATGATGCCATCGGCCGCCGTGCCCTGACCGGAAGCCATGATCTTGCCGCCGGGCGCCGAGAGGATGAAGAGCACGCGCTTCTTCTCCTTCGCTTCAGCTGCCGTCTTTTCGGCGGACGCGATCTCGGCGTCGAGCTTGGCAGCCAACGCCTCGGCTTTGGCGTCAACGCCCAACGCGTGGCCGACAGCCTTCACCTTCTCGACAATGCCCTCGCGGCTGAAACGATCGGGAATGCCGACCAGCGGTACCGACGCCTTCTTCAAGACCTCGATCGCTTCCGGCGGGCCGCTGCCGTCGAGCAGGAGGATCGCATCGGGATCGACCGACATCACGCCTTCGGTCGGCAGTTGGCGCATATAGCCGATATCCGGCAGCGTCAGCGCCTCTTGCGGGTATAGGCTGGTCGAATCGCGCGCGACCAGCCGCTTCTGCTCGCCAAGCTCATACACGATTTCGGTGATCGACCCGCCAACGGCCACGACGCGCTGGGCGTTCGGCACCGTTTCGACTTCGTTGGCATGACTAGCCAGCGGCATGCTGACAAAGGCAAGCAGGGCAAGCGCAGTCAGAGAAAGCGAACTCATAACGACCTCACGCCGCCTGCGACTGCGCCAAGCGCGGCAGGCTTTCCACCAGATCGCGCCAGGCAGGCAACTCGCCTTCGCCTTCATGACGCTTGCCGAAATACTGAATGATCAGCTTGCCGCTGGCATCATAGGCCTCGAGCGAGGTGACATACCCGTCGGATGTCGGCTTACGCACGACCCAGACTTCAGCGATTTGGTCGCTGCGCAGATGCATGTGGAAGCCTTCGTCCAGCACGTTGATCCACGGTCCCATGGCCTTGATGGTCTGCACGGGGCCGGAATGGATCTGGATGCAACCGCGGCTGCCGATGAAGCACATGATCGGCACCTGCGCCTGGGCGGCGCCCTCCATCATGGTCGTCGCGCCATCGACTTCGACCTGCCAGGCAAGATCGTCGCCGATCATGTGAACGGCCTGATGACGCGTCAGCTTCAAACTGCGCAGCATGCCGAAGAACTGGTGGGTATCCGTCAGCTTCTCCCACTTGGAGCGAAGCGCGCCGACGTCGCCGGCCTCGTTCAAAGGCTGTTCGTCCGCAAGCGTTTCCACGGCAATCCTCGTTGATTGATCATCAGAGCGGAAGCGCGCGATCAGGGCTTCGTAGGCAGACAGATCTGAGGCGACGCGCAGATGCACCTTGTGCACGGCCTCGCCGGAAGCGTCGAAGAACTGCAAACTGCGCTTGGTCGTTTCGCCATCGGTCTTCTCCACCGCGAAGGCGTGAACCCAGTGTTTGGGGAAGATGCGCAGATCGATGTCGCCGCCAAGCACGAGCGCGTTGTGTGCACCCACGGTGACGTTCCTGTAGACACCGACCTTCTCATGCACGGCACTGGCATTCCGCGTCAGCGCCAGCACTTCACCAAGCGTTTCCAAAGCCGGCAGCAACTCAGCTAGACGCGGCTCGATCCGAACGACGTTGGCGCCGCAAAACGCTGCCACGAACTCGCCTTCCGAAATCCCAAGCTCGCCCGCCAGTTCGCGTTCCATGCTCTTCGGTTTCTCCAGCCGGACTGCACGGATCGCTTCCGCACTAGGCTTTGCGGTCGAAATTGTCATCTTTGTCACACCCCCATGTGCTTTTCGCCGGCGCCTTACCGTGACGCTGTGAAATCTTGACTTCGTTTATCATGATATAAAACGACTGCAAGACCTGGGCCAGGGGGTTGATGGTCTGTCAGCAGGATGCAGCTATTACGAAGACGTGAGGGCGCTTGTGCGGAACGTCTTCGCTCGCGCTCGCTTTACCGCCGCCATGATAAAAGTCTTTGTGTACGGGACCCTCAAGCGGGGCTTCCCATTTTTCGAACTGGGCCTTGCGGATGCGACGTATTTCGGGCCTGTGCAAACAACCAAACCCTACCCGATGTTCATCGCCGCCGATTTCTACGGCCCGATGATGCTCGACAGTCCGGGCGAAGGGCTACGCATCACCGGTGAGCTTTACGAGGTGGAAACGCTCGACAAGCTCGATGAGCTGGAAGATGTCGCCAAGCCCGGCAGCTACCGCACCAAGATCGACGTTGAACCCCTCGGCGGCGGCGTTCCGGTTGAGGCGATCGGCTATATGAAAACGCGGGAGTGGCTGAAGCCGCTACATTCCGATTGCATTGCCGACTACCAGGATCGCCGCTTTATCCCGCCGTGGGAGCGCGATTGATCAACAGTGTCTTTGCTGGCTGGTGTGGGCGACGGGAATCGAACCCGTACGATCGAAGATCGAGGGATTTTAAGTCCCTTGCGTCTACCAATTCCGCCACGCCCACATCAGCGTCTGGCTAGCCTACCGCCGCCTTGCGATCAACTGCAAAAGCCCGTTCTGCGATCCGGCGGATGAAAGCGGCAACGCGGTTCGTGTCCGCATATTGCGGCATGTGGCCGACATGATCGAGCAGTTCGAGGTCGAGGTTCAGCACCTGGCTCAGCATCCGCTCGCCATGCACGCGATAATCCAGCACTTGGTCGCCCGTTCCGTAAAGAACGCCGACCGGCATCTTCAGCGACCCGTAGCGCGCCTGCAGCTGCGCCAGATCGAGCGGAATGGCGACGAGATCGCTGGAGGTCGCGTAGAAGTGGCCGGGTCTAAGGCTCAGCATGCCGCCGCCTTCGGTGGCAAAATCCTCCGGCGGCGTGTTCGGCCCGAAGACGAAACGCATGACCTTGTCGGCATTGCGCACCGTCAGCGGCACAGCAAACGTATGCGACAGGAAGCGCCTAAACAGCGGCGAGGGCAGGTAGAGCCTCCGGAACTCCGGCTTCAGCGCATCCATCATCTGAGTCAGCGGCGAAAGAAGTGCCAGCCCGGAAATGCTTTGCGGATAATTCACCGCCGTTTGAAGCGCCACAGCCCCACCTAGCGAGTGCCCCACCAGCATCGGCCTGTCGAGCTGAAGCTTGTCGATGAACGCCTTGATCAACGCTGCCTGTTCCGGCAGTCGGCCCGTCTGACCCGACGCTCGCGTCGAATGTCCTGACCCCTCGCGATCGAGCGCAATCATCCGGTAGCCCGGCCCGATCGCGTCCATCAGCGGCTGGCGGAACTGATGATAATGCCCGCCCAGACCGTGGATCATCAGGATCGGCCGACCTTCGCCGGTTTCGTAGTAATGAATGCGGCTGCCGTTGATCTCGATGAACTTGCCCAGCGGCGGCACCAGCCGCTCGGCTTCGGCCGCAATGCGCCGCGTGGAGAACCATCCCCAGCCGATCAGCCCTAGAGCTGCACCCACCAGCGCGCCAACGCAGATCAGAACAATCGTCAGCGCAGACATCGGGCAAATCCTCGGTGGGTGGGCAAGCCCCTCATGTAAACAGCCGCCCGAGGCGCACAAGGCCGCAAACGAAAACGGCGGCACCGAACCGCCCGCATTCAAGATCAGGTGCGAAGCGTTCAGCCGTGCAGCTTGGCCGCGATCTCGGCCACGCGCTTGCCCTGGAAGGTCGCGCCTTCGAGTTCCTGCGCCGATGGCATGCGCGAACCGTCGCCATCCGAGGTCGTGGTCATGCCGTAGGGCGCGCCGCCGCGAACCACATCGTTGCCCATCTGGTTCTGATAGGCATAAGACAGCGGCACGATGACCATGCCGTGATGCTGCAGATGGATCTGCGTGGTGATCAGCGCGATCTCGCCGCCGCCATGCTGGGTCGCGGTCGATACCATCACCGAGCCGACCTTGTTCAGCAGCGCGCCGCGTGCCCAAAGCGGACCGGTCTGGTCGAAGAAATTCTTCAACTGCGCGGCCATCGCGCCATAGCGCGTCGAAGCGCCGACGATGATGGCGTCGTAATTTTCCAGCTCGAGCGGATCGGCGATTTCGGCTTCCTGATCGAGCTTGTAACGCGCGGCCTGAGCGACTTCCGCCGGAACGAGTTCTGCGACGCGCTTGATCGTCACGTCGGCGCCGGCCTGACGCGCGCCTTCGGCAGCAGCCTTCGCCATCTGCTCCATGTGGCCCCAGCTCGAATAATAGAGAACAAGTACCTTTGCCATCATCGGCTCCTTCGCATTCGGCGCCGGTCGCTCCGGCATCGTTAAAGACAATAAGATACGTGTCTCACCGTTCGATGAAAGCACCCTGCCTGCCGACACATCGTTCACCGGAACAAGCATATTGCGGCGGGGCTTTCGCGCGCCTACACCTCTGCCACCAGCCAGGAGAGCGCCCGTATGACCGACCTCGTGACCGCCGCCATGATCGTGATCGGCGATGAAATCCTGTCCGGGCGCACCAAGGACAAGAATATCGGCCATCTCGCTGATATGCTCACCGCCGTCGGCATCGACCTCAAGGAAGTGCGCATCGTTCCCGATGAGGAATACGAGATCGTCGCGGCGGTGAACGCGCTGCGCGCCCGCTACACGTACCTGTTCACCACCGGCGGCATAGGCCCGACGCATGACGACATCACCGCCGACTCCATCGCCAAGGCGTTCGGTGTGCCTTGTGATTACGATCCCAAGGCTTACCAGCTCCTGGAACAGCATTACGCCTCGCGCGGTCTCGAATTTACCGAAGCCCGCAAGCGCATGGCGCGCATGCCCGTCGGCGCCAGCCATATCGACAACCCGATCTCGCTCGCGCCGGGCTTCACGGTGGAGAATGTGCATGTCATGGCGGGCGTGCCGTCCATCTTCCAGGCCATGCTCGACAATGTTCTACCAAGCCTGAAGCACGGCACCAAAATGCTCTCGGCCACTATTCATTGCCCGCTTGGCGAAGGCACGATCGGCGGTCCGCTGGGCGCGATCCAGAAGGCGCATCCCGACACGATCATCGGCTCTTATCCGAAGAGCCTTGAGAATGGCGGCTTCTTTACCGAGCTCGTGGTGCGGGCACGGGATGCCGATGTTCTGGAAACGGTGCGTGCCGAAGTTGCGGATATGGTGGATCAGCTGTCGGCAAAATCAGCCTAGCTCTTGCTTCACCGCCGCTTTTGCGGCTAACCCCGCGCACCCAACTTGCCTGGAGTTCGCGCACAATGTCCCTGCCGGAAAAAGCCTTTCCCGTTACCTGGGATCAGTTTCACCGTGATGCGCGCGCGCTCGCCTGGCGCTTGTCGGCCCACAAGGACCAGTGGAAGGCGATCGTCTGCATCACCCGCGGCGGCCTTGTGCCGGCGGCGGTGATTGCGCGCGAACTCGGCATCCGCGTTCTCGAAACGGTCTGCGTCGCCTCCTACCATGACTACAAGGACCAGGGCGAAATGCAGGTCCTGAAGGAAATCTCGCCGGCACTGCGTGAGAACGAAGGCGCCGACGTCCTGATCGTCGACGACCTCACCGACACCGGCAAGACTGCGGCCGTGGTGCGCGCCATGCTGCCCAAGGCGCATTTCGCCGCCATGTATGCCAAGCCGATGGGTCGGCCGCTGGTGGACACCTTCGTGACGGAAGTCTCGCAGGATACCTGGATCTTCTTCCCATGGGATATGGGCTTCACCTTCCAGAAGCCGATTGCCGAAGGCCAGTTCGGCTGAGCACGTTTCAGCGCGGAGCGGCGATGATGACGGCCGCTCCCACCAGGCAGATCGCAGCACCCGCCAGATCGAAACGATCGGGTCGAAAGCCTTCCGCCAGCCACAACCAGACTAACGACGCCACGATATAGATGCCGCCATACGCGGCATAGGTACGTCCTGCAGCCGGGCTGTCCACCAGCGCAAGCAGCAACGCAAGGGCGATTAGCGACCCCAGTCCGGGAATGAGCCAAAGCGCGGATTGGCCGAGCCGCCACCACGCAAAGAAGGCAAAGCAGCCCGCGATTTCGGCTGCAGCCGCCAGGCCATAAAGCACGATCGTCGGCATTCAGCTTTCCTTCTTTATTCGCGCCAGCCACGCGCAAGCCCGGCGACCCCATCCTGGTTGTCGCCCACGTTTATGCAGCGTGGTTGTTGAAAGGCCAGATTCGCCGGGCATATCCAAGACAAAGGTCGACGCTGGGCGCGCGATCAAATCGGGATTCAAGCGATGCGGACAAGCAAGGCGGGGCGATATTTGATTATGCACTTGCAGCGCCTTGTCGGGTTCCGGTCACACCGGCTCCAGGTTGCTGCCTTGCCCTGGCGTCGTTCCGGCGGTGACATCGAAGTCTTGCTGATCACCAGCCGCGGTTCGGGCCGCTGGATCCTGCCGAAGGGCTGGCCCGAAGGCGGTGAAGCGCTGTTCGATGCCGCTGCGCGCGAAGCGGGCGAAGAAGCCGGGATCGCAGGCACTGTCTCACCACAGACGCTCGGCTCCTTCCACTACGAGAAGCGCTCCGCCTCCGCCTCCTACGAAGTTCAAGTCTACCCGCTTGAAGTGCAGTCCGTCGCCAAGACCTGGCGCGAGCGTGGCCAGCGGCAACGCCGCTGGATGACGCTGGCGGAAGCCGCCGACAAAGTTCGCGAACCCGAACTCGCCGCGATGATCCGCACCTTTTCACCGACGGGCGAGCGGAAAGCAGCCTGATCGTTCAAGGTAGAACTGGCTGCACAGCGGGTCCAAGTGCCGCCCAGTTTACACCCGGATCGTTGCTGCACATCAGCAGGCTTTGATCGCGCACGTTGGTGCGTTGGCAAAAGCCGTTGGCAACCGCATCTTGCGCGATTTTAGGCTGTGGGAACTGACCCGCATCGGCCAAAGACACAAGCAAGCGACCAGGGGTTAGGGGCTGCGGCTGATGGTGAAGCACCGTCTCGCAAGTGCTGTTTGATCGCGCGAGATAGCCGGTGTTGATCGTGGCGCCCATCTCACCCGCAAGCAGTTGCA
>NZ_DAMBUH010000095.1:0-5393 GCF_032053605.1 Tianweitania sp. | reverse complement strand
AGTTGCAGGAATGGGTAAGGCTGTTTGTAGAGCTCGGGGCAGCCATAGGCAGGATAAACCTCGATCGCCTGAACACCCGGCAATGCCGCGCGCCACTGCTTGAAGTCGTAACTCGGCGCTTGGCTCGCATGCGCCTGAACGCTGTGCAGCAAGGAGCGGATATCGGCAGCTTGGACAACAACGAGGCCGATCAGGAGAAAGGGCGTCCAACGCCGTTGGCTCTCCGCCAATGCTGCCACGGCGAGCGCCATCAACAGCAAGCCGACCGGCCAGAAGAACCGCCCCGAAGCGCGAAAGGTTTCCGTCAGCAATGTCGCAGGATACGGGATTTTATAGCTCAAGAGCTTCCATTCGCCGATCCAGATGCGACTGGACAGCGCGTAGAACACGAAGCCGATGATGATGCAGGCGAGCGCGGGATGCTCGCGCAGAAAAGCGCCTATGCTTCGCCACGAGATGGCGCCCGCCGCGACGATCGCGATTAGGACGCCGAGGCCGAGATAGTTGAAGCCTTCATATTGGCCGCCTGTGGCGTCGGGCACGACACAAGCCAGAACGTCACCGCCGCAAAACGGCGCGAGCCCGTTCATGGAATAGATGTCGAACCCGCCGCCGAGGTTAGACGCGTTCCCTAGATAACCCATGACGAAGGCGAGCAGCACGAGGAAGAGGAGGCTCGCCGCCAGACCAAGCAACGGCCTCAACCACATGCGCGTACGCCAGATCCTGTCGACCGTCTCGGCTGCCTGGACCGGCAGGATCATGGCCAGCAGATACGGATGGACGAGCAAGGCTGCACTTGTGGTCATGGTGAAGAGAAGCGTGGCTTTGAAAACAGACCAATCGCGAGCGCGAAAATAGTGACCGAGCGCGAGCAGGATTAGCCAATGCGTGCCGAGCGCAGTATGTTCGATGCGCATCAGATTTGCCGGCCACAGCAGCGCGAACCCGGCCGCGGCGAGGGCGCTGATAGCATCCCGCGCACCGAGGGCGCGTACGAGGTAAACGGCGGTCAGCGCTTGACCGAACCTCAAGCCGACATGCCAAAGCCCGAGATAATGAAACCCTTCCGGCAGCAGGCCGGCAAAGGGCTTAAAGACAAGTGCGGCCAGCGGAATGCTGTCGGTCATGAATATCGGCAAACCTTCCGGTGGCGCGAACCTCTGCGTGAAGAGAAGCGGGAAGCGCCACTCGTCGGCGGCGAACAACAACCATCCGCTGACATGCTGTGGCGAATCACCTTGATCGAACGAGCCACTTGTGCCGAGCACGAAGGCGACGGGATAAAGGTACGCGACCAAGGCGAGTGCGAGCAGTGCCGCCAGCCCGTAGGCTGCTGGTGGTCCTAGTCGGACATGAAAGCGTTGCGGCAACATGTGGTTGTAAGTGTCTCGATGAAACGCCCAATGGTTGTGTCTCAGCGAGGACGGTTTGGGAAGCCATCGCGGCAAAGGTTTGAGGCCGCTGACTTTTCCCGGCAGCGGCTCGCGGCGCCGTTTTAACCAAGCCGGATAGATCAAGCGTCCCCGTTATCCACACTCTTTTGATCAATATCTTGTGCCGGCTATTTGCGGGAAACGAATCGTTGACCGTGCCCCAGCAGGGGGTGCTTAATGGCTCATGCGCTCCTGTTGAGAGTGCGGCCGGCCTTGTTTGTCGCTGGCCTCCAGGTCTGAAACCGCTGGATCATCGGGAGCAGTGCAACAACCGCGCAGAGCGTGGCGGAGGGGCGGTTCGTGTGCCGCAAAGAACCGCCAGCCTCTCAAATTTACGCTTCCGAAACACTATATCTTGTAGATGAGTGACATTGCTGCACTAGATGCGGCGGACGGGGCGGGATAGAAGCCAGCCCACTAGATCGATGAGGTCGCAAGACTCAGGGTCGATCAATCGAGTTTCAGTAGTGTGCGCGGCTGCAAAAGCCGCGTTGGGTGGGATGGACCGGCAGGATGCTGGTTCGAGATCAAAGGGTGGCCTTCACACGCCGCGGCACCGAGCCGGGCACGAGGCCCCAGATATAGACGACGACGTCGAAGGGACGAACCATGCGCATCGCACGGCATTTCACCAAGCCCGGCCAGTCCGCTTATGCGGAGATCGAGTTCCGCAAGGCGCTTTCGGAAATCAAGAATCCCGACGGTTCGATCGTGTTCCGCCTGGACGACATCGACGTGCCTGCCCAGTTCTCCCAGGTCGCTGCCGACATTCTGGCGCAGAAATATTTCCGCAAGGCCGGCGTTCCGGCTCGCCTGAAGAAGGTCGAGGAAAACGACGTTCCTTCCTTCTTGTGGCGCTCGGTTGCCGATCTCGACGCCCTGGCTGAACTGCCGGAAGACGAGCGCTATGGCTCCGAGACCGACGCGCGCCAGGTCTTCGATCGTCTGGCCGGCACCTGGACCTATTGGGGCTGGAAGGGCCGCTATTTCGCGTCGGAAGAAGACGCTTCGGCCTTCCGCGACGAACTCGCTTACATGCTCGCCACCCAGCGCGTCGCGCCGAACAGCCCGCAGTGGTTCAACACCGGCCTGCATTGGGCCTATGGCATCGATGGTCCGGGGCAGGGCCATTATTACATGGACCCGTTCACAGGTAAGCTGACCAAGTCGAAGTCCTCCTACGAACACCCTCAGCCGCATGCCTGCTTCATCCAGTCCGTGGGTGACGACCTCGTTAACGAGGGCGGCATCATGGATCTGTGGGTGCGTGAAGCCCGTCTGTTCAAATACGGTTCGGGCACGGGCTCGAACTTCTCGCATCTGCGCGGCGAAGGCGAGCGTCTGTCGGGCGGCGGCAAGTCGTCGGGGCTGATGTCCTTCCTCAAGATCGGCGATCGTGCGGCCGGAGCCATCAAGTCGGGCGGCACCACGCGCCGTGCGGCCAAGATGGTCGTGGTCGATGCCGACCATCCGGATATCGAAGCCTATATCGACTGGAAGGTGAACGAGGAGCAGAAGGTCGCGGCTCTCGTCACCGGCTCCAAGATCGTCAAGCGTCACCTCGACGCCATCGTCAAGGCCTGCGTCAACTGCGAAGGTCCGGAAGGCGATTGCTTCGATCCAGCCAAGAACCCCGCGCTCAAGCGCGAGATCAAGGCCGCCAAGAAGAACGCGGTGCCGGAAAACTACGTCAAGCGCGTGATCCAGATGGCGCGCCAAGGCCAGACCGCGATCGACTTCAAGACCTTCGACACCGACTGGGACTCGGAAGCCTACCTCACCGTTTCAGGCCAGAACTCGAACAACTCGGTTTCGCTCAAGGACGACTTCCTGCGCGCAGTCGAAAATGACGGTCAGTGGAACCTGATCCGCCGTACCGACGGCAAGGTTCACAAGAGCCTGAAGGCGCGCGACCTGTGGGAAAAGATCGGCTACGCCGCCTGGGCGTCGGCTGATCCGGGTCTGCACTTCAACTCGACGATGAACGACTGGCACACCTCGCCGGCTGCGGGCCCGATCCGCGCCTCGAACCCGTGCTCGGAATACATGTTCCTCGACGACACCGCCTGCAATCTCGCCTCGATCAACCTGCTGACCTATCGCAACAGCGACGGCACGATCGCGGTTCAGGCCTATGAGCACACTGTACGTTTGTGGACGATGGTGCTCGAAATCTCCGTCATGATGGCGCAGTTCCCGTCCAAGGAAATCGCCCGTCTGTCCTACGAGTACCGCACGCTGGGCCTCGGCTTCGCCAATATCGGCGGTTTGCTGATGACTTCCGGCATCCCTTATGACTCGGCGGAAGGCCGCGCGATCTGTGCTTCGCTCACCTCGATCATGACCGGCGTCGCCTATGAGACCTCGGCCGAGATGGCGCGCGAACTCGGCGCGTTCCCGGATTACGTCCGTAACCGCGAAGCCATGCTGCGCGTCATGCGCAATCATCGCCGCGCCGCTTACGGCGAGACCACCGGCTATGAGAAGCTGTCGGTGAACCCGGTTCCGCTGGTGGCATCGGACCTCAAGCAGACCGAACTGGCCGAGCGTGCCCGCGATGCCTGGGACCGCGCCATTGCGCTCGGTGAGTTCCACGGATACCGCAATGCCCAGGCAACGGTTGTCGCGCCCACCGGCACGATCGGCCTCGTCATGGATTGCGACACCACCGGCATCGAGCCCGACTTCGCGCTGGTGAAGTTCAAGAAGCTCGCCGGCGGCGGTTACTTCAAGATCATCAACCGCGCCGTACCGGAAGCCCTGCGCACCCTCGGCTATTCCGAGAGCCAGATTGCCGAGATCGAGGCCTATGCCGTCGGCCACGGCAACCTGAACCAGGCGCCGGGTGTGAACCCGTCGACGCTCAAGGCCAAGGGCTTCACCGACGAGAAGATCGCGGCCGTCAATGCCGCGCTCAAGTCGGCCTTCGACATCAAGTTCGTGTTCAACAAGTGGACGCTGGGCGAAGACTTCTGCAAGGAAGCGCTCGGCTTCACGGACGAGCAGCTCAACGACTTCTCGTTCGAGATGCTGCCGGCCCTCGGCTTCCCGCGCAAGGAGATCGAAGCCGCCAACGTCCATGTTTGCGGTGCGATGACGCTCGAGGGCGCGCCCTTCCTCAAGGACGAACACCTCGCTGTGTTCGATTGCGCCAATCCCTGCGGCAAGATCGGCAAGCGTTATCTCAGCGTGGAATCCCACATCCGCATGATGGCGGCTGCCCAGCCGTTCATTTCGGGTGCGATCTCCAAGACGATCAACATGCCGAACGATGCGACGGTGGACGACGCCAAGAGCGCCTACATGCTGTCGTGGAAACTGGCCCTCAAGGCCAACGCGCTGTACCGCGATGGGTCCAAGCTCAGCCAGCCGCTCAACGCATCGCTGATCTCGGATGATGAGGACGAGGCGGAAGAGCAGATCGAAGCACTGCTGCAGGCACCTGCCGCTGCCCAGGCAACGCAGGTCACCGAAAAGATCGTCGAGCGCATCGTCGAGAAGCTGGTACGCGACCGCGAAAAGATGCCGAACCGCCGTCAGGGCTACACCCAGAAGGCGGTCATCGGCGGCCACAAGGTCTATGTTCACACCGGCGAATATGGCGATGGTCGCCTCGGCGAGATCTTCATCGACATGCACAAGGAGGGCGCTGCCTTCCGTGCGATGATGAACAACTTCGCCATCGCGATCTCGATCGGCCTGCAATATGGCGTGCCGCTGGAAGAATTCGTGGAGGCCTTCACCTTCACGCGCTTCGAGCCGGCCGGCATGGTGCAGGGCAACGATGCCATCAAGAACGCGACCTCGATCCTCGATTACGTGTTCCGCGAGCTGGCGATTTCCTATCTCGGCCGCAACGACCTTGCGCATGTCGACGTGTCGGATTTTTCCAACACCACGCTCGGCAAGGGCATCAACGAAGGCAAGGCATCGCCTTATTCCCGCGGCCTGATGCGC
>NZ_DAMBUH010000094.1:0-12727 GCF_032053605.1 Tianweitania sp. | reverse complement strand
TGCTGAGCCCGGCCGGTTTGCCGAACGGTTATTTCGTGGAACTCGGCTACAGCGCCACGCAGGGCAGCGCTGCTGGTCCGCTTCCGGGCGCCGACACGGTCTGGCAGGTCGAGGGCGCCAATGCGACGCTGACCCCGTCCACGCCCGTCACGCTCGTCTACGACAACGGGCAGGGCCTGGTTTTCCGCCGCGTGATTTCGGTTGATGCCAGCTACATGTTCACCGTCAGCGATACGGTTGCCAACAATGGCGGCGCGCCGGTGAGCTTGGCGTCCTATGGCCGCGTTACCCGCTTCGACAAGCCGCTGGTTGCCAGCACCTATGTGCTGCATGAAGGCCTGATCGGCGTGACCGGCGAAGAAGGGTTGCAGGAGCACAAATACAAGGCTCTGGAAGACGACAAGCAGTTCGTGCCTGGCAAGTCCAACGATGGCTGGCTCGGCATCACAGACAAGTACTGGGCAACTGCCCTGGTGCCGTCGGCCAAACAGCCCTTCCAGCCGCGTTATGCCTATTTCGACAGCGGCCGTCCAAGCTACCAGTCTGACTTCCTGAGTGACGCCGTCACGATCGCGCCGGGCCAGTCCGACACGCAGGAAACGCTGGTGTTTGCCGGCGCCAAGCAGGTCGAGACCATCAACGCCTATCAGACCGATCGCGAAATCCGACGCTTCGATCTCCTGATCGACTGGGGCTGGTTCCACTTCATCACCAAGCCGATGTTCTGGCTCATCGACCACCTGTTCAAGCTGCTCGGCAATTTCGGTCTCGCCATTCTGGCGACCACCGTGATCGTCAAGGCCATCTTCTTCCCGCTCGCCAACAAGAGCTACAAGTCGATGGCGAACATGAAGAAGGTGCAGCCCAAGCTGCTTGAGATCCGCGAAAAGTATGCGGACGACAAGATGAAGCAGCAGCAGGCCATGATGCAGCTTTACAAGACGGAAAAGATCAACCCGCTGGCAGGCTGCTGGCCGGTGCTGATCCAGATCCCGGTCTTCTTCGCGCTCTACAAGGTGCTCTACATCACCATCGAAATGCGGCATGCGCCGTTCTTCGGCTGGATCCAGGATCTGGCGGCACCCGATCCGACTTCGGTGTTCAACCTGTTCGGCCTTCTGCCGTTCGCCGTGCCTGCCTTCCTGATGATCGGCGTCTGGCCGTTGATCATGGGCATCACGATGTTCCTGCAGATGCGAATGAACCCGACCCCGCCGGATCCGACGCAGGCGATGATCTTCAACTACATGCCGATCATCTTCACCTTCATGATGGCCGGCTTCCCCGCTGGTCTCGTGATCTACTGGGCTTGGAACAATACGCTTTCGGTGACCCAGCAGGCCATCATCATGAAGCGCCAGGGCGCCAAGATCGAGCTGTGGGACAATCTCGTCGGCTTGTTCAAGCGAAAGCCGAAACCGGCGGAATAAACATGCAAAAGGCCGGTTCCGACCGGCCTTTTTTGTTTCTACAGTGCCTCATGAACGTGCAGCCAAGGCTTCAAACCATGACCGAAACCGTCGCCACCCTCGAGCCCGGCCTGTTCAAGCGGCCCTGGGTGTTCATTCGCGGCGTGCCGGACATGAAGTTCCTGCCGCCGGAAGGGCCGCCGGAAGTGGCCTTTGCCGGCCGTTCCAATGTCGGCAAGTCCTCCTTGATCAACGCGCTGCTCGAGCAGAAGGGTTTGGCGCGCACGTCGAACACGCCCGGCCGCACGCAGGAACTCAACTATTTCGTGCCGGAGGGTTTTTCGGGCGAAGGTGGAGACCTGCCTCCGATCGCGCTGGTGGATATGCCGGGCTATGGCTTTGCGCAGGCACCGAAGGAGCAGGTCGATCGCTGGACCAAGCTCGTCTTCGACTACCTCAAGGGCCGCGTCACACTGAAGCGCGTTTACCTGCTTATCGATGGCCGACACGGTATCATGAAGCGCGACGAGGAAGTCATGGCGCTGTTGGACAAGGCCGCCGTGTCCTATCAGGTCGTGCTGACCAAGGCCGACAAGCTGAAGACGCCCGGCGTCGGGCGGCTGCTCGGCGAAACGGTCGAGAGGATCAAGAAGCGCCCAGCAGCGTTTCCCGAAGTGCTCGCGACCTCATCGGAAAAGGGCGAAGGGATCGACGACGTCCGCACTGCGATCCTGACGGCAGCGCGCAGCTAAGCCTGGCGTCAGCCTTCAGGCCGCCATCGGCTTGAAGGTCATCGCCACGCCATTAATGCAATGGCGCTTGCCGGTGGGCTTCGGCCCATCGTCGAAGATATGGCCGAGATGCCCGCCGCACCGGGAGCAATGGCATTCCGTGCGCAGCATCAGGAAGGAGCGATCCTCGCTGGTGCCCACCGCATTCGGCACCGCTTCCCAGAAGCTCGGCCAGCCCGTGCCGGAGTCGAACTTCTTGTCCGAGGCATAAACAGCCTGATCACAGCCGGCGCAAAAGAACATGCCCTTGCGGTGCTCTTCGTTAAGCGGGCTGGAGAAGGCGCGCTCGGTGTCTTCCTTGCGAAGAACGGCAAACTGCTGCTTCGTCAGCTGAGAGCGCCATTCATCCTCGGTCTTGCTCACTGGAAAGCCGTTACGAGGCTCTTCGGCTTTTGCCGCACCGACAAAGCGTGAAAACAAGAATGACCCGGTTGCGGCCAGAAGGGCAAAAGCTGCCGTTCCCGTCAGGAAATCGCGTCGTGGCATGAAGACCTCCGAAGGAAGCATCGCTGGAATGGAAGGGGGCGCAGCCTACGCCTTTCCCTTATGTGGGAACGACGCCGTGAAACACAAAGGCCCTGCGAGGCCAGAAATGGCCTGCAGGGCAAGTGGCGCGCGGCGAGCTTACGGAAGAACCGCGCGCGTGAGAGAGCTCGAAAGCTTACATCTTCGGCAGCAGAACGTGGTCGATCACGTGGATCACGCCGTTGGACTGCTTGACGTCGGCGATGGTGACCACGGCAACGCGGCCGTTCTCATCAGTCAGCGTGATCTTCTTGCCGTCCATCTTGGCCTTCAACACGCAGCCGCCAACCGTCTTGACGTCATGCGAGCCACCATCATCCGCGATCATCTTGCCGATCGCCGACGACATCGCGTCAGCGGCAACGACGTGACAGGTCAGGACCTTGGTCAGTTTGTCCTTGTTTTCGGGCTTGAGCAGCGTGTCGACCGTGCCGGCCGGCAGCATTTCGAAAGCCGCGTTGGTTGGTGCGAAAACCGTGAACGGGCCCTTGCCGGAAAGCGTATCGACGAGACCGGCCGCCTTCACGGCAGCAACGAGCGTGGTGTGGTCCTTGGAATTGACCGCATTCTCGACGATGTTCTTTTCAGCATACATAGGAGCGCCGCCGACGCGAGGATTGTCTTGCGCGAACGCAGCGCCGCTCAATAGAACCGCAGCAGTCATCAAAGAAGCAGTGATCTTGCGCATCTTTTAGTCTCCTCTCGCTTTCCCTTTATTGGGTAAGGTACAGGGAAATACGAGATCGTTTCTGCGAGAGTTTCACTGACACGAATTTATTTCTAGATTTGCGTCAAACCACCAGCGGCAACAACCGGTCCGGTCGGCTGGCCGGTCGGCGAACCACCGGATGGCTCGAGGCTGATCGCGAACACGTCGCCCGTTTCCATCGCGTCGGCAATCGGGGTCGGCAGGGTGATGCGTGCATTCTGCCCACCGGGCACGATGCCCACGGACTTCGGCGCATTCGTCCCCTTGATGACCCAGAGCTGGAAGTCTTGCCCGGTAGCAGGTGCGCCGGATAGATGCGACAGGCCGACCTGGCCCGTTCGACCATCGAACATCACGAGATACTGCACATCGCTGCCATCGGCTGCCAGCGAAGCCACAAGCTGCTCACGGTTTTCCGGCGCGGGCGGATTGAGGAACGGCAGTGCGGCGAAGGCGGCAAGAGCCGCCAGCGAACCGATTGCCAGTGTGCGCCAGACAGCTAAGCTATTCCAGAAGCCGGAACGCTCACCGGGCGCCGCCTGCGCGCCCGAGGAAAACAGCAACCGGTCGATCCGCGCCTTTACACCGGCCGGGGGTGTGACTTCCGCGAACTCGGCGGCCATCGGCCAGAAACGGGTTTCCCACCAGTCGACCAGCCGGGCAAAATCACGGCTTTCTTCCACGCGGCGCCCAACGGCGGCGCGTTCTTCAGCCGTCTGAAGCCCAAGAACATATTCGGCGGCGAGCACGTCGTCGCCCTCCGGTTCCCGCTCCATCTCGCCTGCGCCGTTCATCGTTCCAGACACTCTCTCAACTTCATCAGGCTGCGCCGCAGCCAGGTTCGCATCGTATTCAGCGGCACATTATGGCGCGCTGCCAGATCGAGATAGCTGTCACCATCGAGATAAGCCCCTCGAACGGCCGCCGAACGATCTGCTTCCAGTTCATCGAGACAGACATAGATCTGCTCGCGTTGGCCACCGGCCACGACAATTGCTTCCGGCGTCGGGCTGGGATCAGCAACGTCGAGCGCCGCGTCGATGTCGGTCGTTTTCTGCTTGCGGCCCCTGACCCGGTCCACCGCATGATTGCGTGCCACCGCAACCAGCCACGAAATCGGGCTGAGGTCGGAAACAGCAAAGCGATCCGCCTTGGTCCAGATCTTCACGAAAACTTCCTGAAGCGCTTCTTCCGCTTCTGCACGATCACCTAAGACACGCAAACAAACGCCGAAAAGTTTCGCGGATGTATTGCGATAAAGAAGATCGAACGCCTCCCGATCTTTCATCGAGGTCCGTACAATGAGCTTGGTGATGTCTTGCGGCGTCATCCGCCAAGGTCCTGAAGGCGCATCCCGCTTTTATAGAGCTACCAAGCTGTTTGGCAACGCCGCCGGGCTAAGGAACACCGTAACAATGACCTTACGGTTTGATCGCCTGCGGTTTCACGGCTAGAAGCCGCGCCAACCGGACGCGAAACAGAGCATCACGATGGATAATAATCCCGAAGAACAGGCCCGTCTTCTTTCCGCCGCCCTGCCCTACATGCAGCGCTACGAGAACAAGACCGTCGTGGTGAAATATGGCGGCCACGCCATGGGCAATGCGGCGCTGGGCCAGGCTTTCGCGCGCGACATCGCGCTGCTCAAGCAATCCGGCGTCAACCCGATCGTGGTGCATGGCGGCGGCCCGCAGATCGGCTCCATGCTGACGCGGCTCGGCATCAAGTCGGAGTTTCGCGGCGGTTTGCGCGTGACCGACAGGGAAACGGTCGAAGTGGTCGAGATGGTTCTGGCCGGCTCGATCAACAAGGAAATCGTCGCCCTCATCAACAAGGAAGGCGAGTGGGCGATCGGCCTGTCCGGCAAGGACGGCAACATGGTGTTCGCCGAAAAGGCCGCCAAGACCCACCGCAACCCGGAAACCGGCGAGACCGAACTGCTCGACCTCGGTTTCGTTGGCGAACCGGTCGAAGTCGACCGCACCCTGCTCGATCTGCTTGCGCGCTCCGAGATGATCCCGGTGATCGCGCCGGTGGCGCCGGGGCGCGACGGCAACACCTACAACATCAACGCCGACACCTTCGCTGGCGCCATCGCCGGCGCCTTGCAGGCCAAGCGCCTCTTGTTCCTGACCGACGTGCCGGGTGTGCTCGACGCCGACAAGAACCTCATCCCGGAACTGACGGTCGCGGAAGCACTGCGCCTGATCGAAGATGGCACCATTTCCGGCGGCATGATCCCGAAAGTCGAAACCTGCATCGACGCCATCAAGCGCGGCGTCCAGGGCGTCGTCATCCTCAACGGCAAGACCGCCCATTCGGTGCTGCTGGAGCTGTTCACGGAACACGGTGCCGGCACGCTGATCGTGCCGTGAGGCCGATCAGCCCATCAACACCAGCACCAGGATTCCCGCCACGATCAGCAGGCAGCCGGCGACTTCGAGGCGGTTGACCTTTTCGCGGAAGAAGAACACGGCGGACGCAAAGGTGAAGATCATCTCCACCTGCGCCAAAGCCTTGACCACGGCCGCCTGCTGCAGAGTCATGGCCGCGAACCAGCCGAAGGAAGCTGTCGCTCCGGTCGCGCCAACGAACAGGCCAGGCTTCCAGCCCTTGCGCATGCGGTGGAAATCGCTGCGGTCCACGAAGATCATCCAGGTCGCCATGAGAACCGTCTGCATGGTCAGGGTGAAGGCCAGGGTGACGGCGGCCTGCATGATGAAGTTCGGTCCGCCCAGCGCCAGCGACGCCGCACGGTAGCCGACCGCCGAAACACCGAAGGCCGTGCCTGAGGCCAGGCCGATCAGGGCGATCGGCTTGAACACCGAGGTCAGCAGCGAGCGCGGATTGACCGGCGTATGCGCGACGGAAATCAGCATCACGCCCACCACGCAAATCGCGATTGCCGCAAGAACGCCGGCGCTGATCGTTTCCGAAAGGAACAGCAGACCGAACAAGGCGGCCTGTGCCGGCTCGGTGCGGGAATAGGCTGTTCCCACCGCGAAATTGCGGAAGGAGAAGAGGTGGATCAGCAGGAACTGCGCGAGGATCTGGCTCAAGCCGGCAAGAACAGACCACAGGACGAAGCTGCGGTTGAGATAGGGGAAACTAATATCCATGCCCCAATGCAGGACGGACACGAACACCAGCGCGAAAGGCAGGCCGAAGGCGAAGCGCACGAAGGTTGCGCCCAGCGTCCCCATAGTGGCCTTGAGATGCTTTTGGCCGACCGAGCGCAGATTTTGCAGAAAGGCCGAGACGAGCGTGATGGGGATCCAGAGTTCCATGCGCGATCGTTAAGCCCCTGCTGGCACGATCGGCAAGGCGCTTCGGAAAACAAGATCTTGGGCCAGCGAAGATGCGGCTTTCAGGCAGCGTTGTGTTCGGCTAGACCTGTTTTATGTCCACACAGCCCGACGCCGCCCGCTTCGCCCATATCCGTGACTGGGTGTTCGATCTCGACAACACGCTTTATCCGCATCACTCGAACCTGTTTGCGCAGGTCGATGTGAACATGACGGCCTATGTGCAGGCGCTGCTCAACCTGCCGCATGACGAAGCGCGCAAGCTGCAGAAGGATCTGTACCGCGACTACGGCACGACTCTGGCCGGGCTGATGGCGCGCTACCAAATCGATCCCGACGACTTCCTCACCAAGGCGCATGATATCGATTATTCCGGCCTGGTGCCCGACCCGGATCTCGGGGCCGCGATCAAGGCGCTGCCCGGCCGCAAATTCATTTTCACCAATGGCGATCGCGGCCATGCCGAGCGCACCGCGACCCAGCTTGGCATTCTCGAACATTTCGAGGATATTTTCGACATCGTGGCAGCCGAACTGACGCCAAAGCCCGATCGCAAGCCCTACGACGCCTTCGTGGCGCTGCATAGAATCGTCGGCGATAATGCCGCGATGTTCGAGGATATCGCGCGCAACCTCACCGTGCCGAAGGCGCTGGGCATGACCACGGTGCTGATCGTGCCGAACAATTTCGAGCCGACCTTCTCGGAAGTCTGGGAGCGCGATCCCGATCATTCCGACGCCGTCGACTTCGTGACCGACGATCTCGGCGCCTTCCTGCGGAACCTGGCGCCGGCGTTCAGCTAAAGCAATTCCAGCAAAAGTGTGTAGCGGTTTTGCGTCCGGAATAGCGAAAAACCAAATAGCTAGAGCATCGCTCTAGCGCCGCTTCAGCTGCGTCGAAGCCCGCTTCACGGCCCGGGCCAATGCTTCGCGCGTTTGCGGATGCATGTCACGGCTGCGGGGCGCGCCAGGTGCGGCGTTGACGTTGTTGTTCGAGGACGACGTGTCAGCCTGCTGCTGACGGACAATCAACCCGCTGTTCGGGTTCGTTCTCTGTGACATAAAACAGCTCCTTCCCACGCATCAATGCGCAGGACAAAAGCCTCGTTCCGGTGAACAAAACCTTGCCGGCGGGCAAAGAAACGCCTCGCCGGCTCATTAAACGCTACTCCGCCGCCTGGTTTTCCTCGTTCAGCTTGTAGAAATCGCTGATCACGGCCCAGGCTTCGGGCGCGGTATCGACGAAGGTCAGCAGGTCGCCATCGTTGGGCGAGATCGTGCCCTGTTCGGCGAGATAGTCGATGTTGACGGCGTTCTTCCAGAACTCCTTGCCGAACAGGATTACCGGAACGCGCTCCATGCGGCCGGTCTGGATCAGGGTAAGCGTTTCGAACAGTTCGTCCATCGTGCCGAAGCCGCCGGGGAACACGGCGACCGCCTTGGCACGCATGATGAAATGCATCTTGCGCACCGCGAAATAATGGAAGTTGAAGCAAAGCTCGGGCGTGACATAGAGGTTCGGCGCCTGCTCATGCGGCAACACGATGTTGAGCCCGATCGAGGGGGCGCCGACATCGGCCGCGCCGCGGTTGCCCGCTTCCATCACGCCCGGACCACCGCCGGTCACCACGACATATTCGGTGTGGTTGTAGCTGGCCGAATGCTGCGAGCACAGCCGCGCGAACTCGCGCGCTTCCTCGTAGTATTTGGCGTTTTCGAGCAGGTTCTTCTTTTGCGTCTCGTTCTTGGCCGCCCAGGCGTCACCGCCGGGTTCCGGGATTCGCGCGCCGCCGAACAGGATTACGGTGGAGACGATGCCGCGTTCGGCCAGGATCATTTCCGGCTTCAGCAGTTCCAGTTGCAGGCGCACCGAACGCAGTTCACGCTTGGTAAGGAAGTCCTGGTCGTTCCAGGCTAGGCGGAAGCTCGGCGCACGCGTTTGCGGCGTGTCCGGCGTGGACTTCATCCGCTGCAGATCTTCGTCCGAATGGGCAAGCGCGGTCCAACCCGCATTGTCTTTGGGCGTCATCGTTTTGTGTCAGCCTTTGCTGCGGTCATCCAGGATGACCGCTTGTTCTGGATAGCGGCGCTGGAGAAGCGCGCGCGTGATTGACCCTTCTTGTGCCTTGCCATAGGTTCCGCCCGCCTTCCTGCAGAACCAACGCCAGCGCCTTTGCGTGCTTGGTGTAACGGAGTTGACGCCATGACGAAAGCCGACTTGTCGGGTCTCGAAACCACGATCGAACAGGCTTTCGATGCCCGCGACACCGTCAATGTAGAAACGCGCGGCGCTGTTCGCGAGGCCGTCAACGAGGCGCTCGACCTGCTCGACCGCGGCGAAGCCCGAGTCGCCGAGCGCCAGGCCGACGGCGCATGGATCGTCAACCAGTGGCTGAAGAAGGCCGTGCTGCTGTCATTCCGTTTGAACCCGATGGAGATCATCAAGGGCGGACCGGGCGAAGCCGTGTGGTGGGACAAGGTGCCTTCCAAGTTCGAGGGCTGGAGTTCGAACGAGTTTGAAAAGGCCGGCTTGCGCGCTGTGCCGGGTGCCATCGTACGCCGCTCCGCCTTTATCGCGCCTAACGCGATCCTGATGCCGTCCTTCGTCAATCTCGGCGCTTATGTCGGTGAAGGCACGATGGTGGATGCCTGGGCTACCGTCGGCTCCTGTGCGCAGATCGGCAAACATGTGCATCTGTCCGGCGGCGTCGGCATCGGCGGCGTGCTGGAGCCAATGCAGGCCGGGCCGACCATCATCGAGGACAACTGCTTCATCGGTGCGCGTTCGGAAGTGGTGGAAGGCTGCATCATCCGCGAAGGCGCGGTGCTTGGCATGGGCGTGTTTATCGGCAAGTCCACCAAGATCGTGGACCGCGAAACCGGCGAAGTGTTTTATGGCGAGGTCCCGCCCTATTCCGTGGTTGTCGCCGGCACGATGCCAGGCAAGAATGTTCCCGGCGAGAATTGGGGTCCGAGCCTTTACTGCGCCGTGATCGTCAAGCGCGTCGACGAAAAGACCCGCTCGAAGACCTCGATCAACGAGCTACTGCGGGCATGATGGGCAACGACGCCTCGATCCTCTGGCTGTTTTTCGGCTTCAAGGGTCGCATCAGCCGCATGGCCTTTCTTCTCGGCGGCTTGGCGATGGTGGTGGTCACGATGTTCGTGCTCTACCGCGTCAATCTCGCCGAACAACTGGCGCGAGGCCTGGATTTCTGGACAACGATCCTGGCCGTGGTGGTTTTCGTGTCGCTTTGGTGCCAAGCAGCGCTGGCCGCCAAGCGCCTCCATGACATGGATCAGCCCGGGTTTTGGGCCGTCAGCATGTTCGTGCCGATCCTGAACTTCTTTGCCTTCCTCGCTTTGTGCTTCCTGAAAGGCACGCCCGGCGCAAACCGCTTCGGCCCGGCCCCCAATCTTCCGGGCTGAGGTGATCAGCCTCTTGCGGGTGGGCGGCCTCTTCCATATTCCATCGGCTCATGACGCTTCCCATTGATCCCGCCGCCAATCTCGCAACCCTGATCCGCTGCCCTTCGGTCACACCGGCCGAAGGCGGTGCGCTGAGTGCCCTTCAAGCCATGCTCGCCCCGATGGGCTTTGGCGTGGAGCGTCCGATCTTTTCGGAAGCCGGTACGCTGGATGTCGAGAACCTGTATGCCCGCCTGTCCGGCAACGGCCCACATCTGATGTTTGCCGGGCATACCGACGTCGTGCCGGTGGGCGACGAAGCCGATTGGACGCATCCGCCCTTTGCCGCCGAAATTGCCAATGGCGAAATGTTTGGCCGCGGCGCCGTCGACATGAAGGGCGGCATCGCCTGTTTCGTGGCAGCGCTTGCCCGCCACATTGAGCAGCATGGCGCACCCAAGGGGTCGGTGTCGCTGCTGATCACCGGCGACGAGGAAGGCCCGTCCATCAACGGATCGGGCAAGCTGCTCGAATGGGCGGCCGCCAAGGGTGAGAACTGGGACGCGGCCGTGGTTGGCGAGCCGACCAATCCGAACGCGCTCGGCGACATGATCAAGATCGGCCGGCGCGGATCGATCTCCGGCACCATTACCGTGCATGGCCGCCAAGGACATGCCGCCTACCCGCATCTCGCCGACAATCCCGTGCGCGCGCTCGTGACGCTGTGCGACGCCCTGCTCGATCCGGCATTCGATGAAGGCACGACCGATTTCCAGGCGACCAATCTGGAAATCACCACGGTCGATGTCGGCAATCGCGCCACCAACGTCATTCCGGCGCGCGCCACCGCATCCTTCAACATCCGCTTCAACGACACCTGGACGGCGGAAACGTTGCAGGCCGAGGTGCATAACCGGCTCGACCGTGCGGCCGAAGATTTGCGGCTGCGTCCGCATGCGCAGGAGCCTGCATCCTTCGATCTCATCTGGACGGAACGCCCGAGCCACGTTTTCCTCACCCGCGACGAAAAGCTGATCGCAGCTTTGTCCGGTTCGATCGAGGCCGTAACCGGCGCCAAGCCCGCGCTGTCCACCTCCGGCGGCACGTCCGACGCCCGCTTCATCAAGGATTACTGCCCGGTCGTCGAGTTCGGCCTGGTCGGCAAGACCATGCATATGGTGGATGAACGCGTGGCACTCTCCGACCTCGAAGGCCTGACCAAGATCTACGAACGCTTCTTGGCTGACTGGTTCGCCTGATCATGCTGAGCAGCGAGGCGATCAAGCATTCGATTGCCGCTGCCTGGGCCGTGATGCTGGGCCGCAAGGATGCGATTGCGCGTCTTGATCTGTCCGCCGACGGTTTCTGGGACTCGTTCTGGGCGATCCCGCTTGCCATGCCGCCGCTGCTTCTGGCCTGGCTCACCAGTACGAGTTTTCTGATCGATGGCGGCAATGATCAGAGCAAGCTGTCGATCATCCTGCGCCTGGCTTTCGTCGATCTCGCCAACTGGCTCGTGCCGCTGATCTTGCTGGCGTTGATTGCGCGCCGCATCGGCATCTCCAAGCGCTTTGCGCCCTATGTGGTCGCCAGCAACTGGGGCACGCTGATCATGATGTGGTTCGGCCTGCCCATCATGCTGATGTCGCTGTTTTCAGCGGATGCTAGCAACTTCGCCGATGTGCTCGGCTTCGTCCTGTTTCTGGCCTCACTGCTGTTTTCCTGGCGCATCACGCAGGCCGCGCTCAACACGGATCTCGGCACTACGATCGGCGTTTTCCTGGCCATGACGTTCGTGTCGATCCTGATCGTGATCCTGCTGCAGCCGATGCTCGGCCTTACGCTTCCGGCGTAATGTCGTAGTCGACGCCGGTCAGGAACAGGCCGTCGGATGGCGCCATTGCGCCACAGCGCTTACGATCGCACGCTTCCAAGGCGTCCTGAACCATGTCGGCCGTCCAGGCGCCCTCGCCGACGCGTTTCAAGGTGCCGACCATCGAGCGCACCTGGTTATGCAGGAAGGCGCGCGCGGACACGATGAAGTCGATCGCCTCGCCTGACCGGACGACATCGAGCCGATCCAGCGTGCGGATGGGGTTCTTCGCCTGGCAATGCACGGAGCGGAAGGTCGTGAAATCGTGCTGGCCGATCAAGCGCCGTGCAGCCTCCGCCATTGCCTCCGCATCGAGCGTTCGCGGCACAAGCCATGCTTGACCGAGGTCGAGCGCTAGCGGCGCGCGGCGATTGATGATGCGATAGCGGTAATGCCGGCCCGTCGCGGAAAAGCGTGCATTGAAGCTTTCGTCGACCTCTGCCGCGCTCAGGATCGCCACCCGGTGCCCCGCCATGCGCAGATGCGCGTTGATCGCGCCCATCACGGTGCGCGCGGGCCACGGCTCGCTGAGATCGACATGCGCGACCTGTCCCGTGGCATGCACGCCGGCATCGGTGCGGCCGGCGCCCTGGATGCGAACCTCTTCGCCGGAATAGGCATGGATCGCATCCTGAATAGCGCCCTGGATGCTCGGCAGGCCTTCCTGCATCTGCCAGCCCGAGAAGCCGCTGCCGTCATATTCGATAT